>JAYUWF010000416.1:0-3039 GCA_043753685.1 Herminiimonas sp. | reverse complement strand
TCCAGAGATAGCGCGCCGCATTTGCACCCGCCGCCGGTGCATCGGACAGACGCAGCAGACTGCCGGAGGCGCCGTCGACCTTGGCGTGGGGCGATGCGGGTAGTTGCGGGAACCATTTGGTCAGCAGGGCGGCAGCCGACTCGCCCACGAGGCCGAGCTGGACCTGCTGCGCGCCGGCGTCGACGAGGGTCGCCTTGGCACGCAGGATGAACATCTGCAGCCGCTTCTGTATCGCCGGCTGCAGTTCCCGTGGCAGTTGCAGATAGATCGTATCGGCTGTTTTCCACAACAGGAAGGTGGCGAGCAGCCGGCCCTTGGGTGTGCAGTAGCCGGCCAGTCGGATCTGATCGTCCTTCAGGTGCTCGACGTCGTTGGTCAGCTGGTTGTGCAGGAAGGTGGCGGCGTCAGTGCCGGAAGCCGCGATCAGGCCGAATTCGGTCAGCGGCGCCACGAAGTCGGTGGCGGGTGCGGCGCCGTCCGGGGACCCGGTAAAACTGCCGATCGCACCGGTGTGCGGATCGATTCCCAGGGCACCATGTTGTTGCAGAAAATTCAGCCAGCTTTGCATAGGTCCATTCAAAAAAACGCGAGGTTCGGTAACGACTTCCATTATGATCTTGCCTTTTGCGCCATCCTGCGGCGCGCTGCGGATTGCAGGCCCGGGGCACGTCGCTATGCTTTTAGCATCCAAGGCGCAGACCTGGCCGCAATCGCTGTCGCGATGCCGATGGCGCCGGCGGTGATTCGATTATAGTGGTGCTGCCGATCTCGTGCCGAGGCGGTCTCGGGCCGCCGTTCTGGAACCGCACACTACCCCGAATCGGGGAAAATTACACGATGCAACGGCACGATGCAAAGTGACCATGATTACCCGGCCGGAGCTTCGAACACTGGCATTTGATCACGCAACCTAGATAAAAAACTGTTCCTGACTTTGTTGCCGTTTCCTGACTGACTCTCGATTACTGAACCTTGATAAAGAAACTGCTCCTGTCGTTGTTGCTGTTGATCCTGGTAGCTGGCGCCGGCGTCGCCTTCTGGGCGACCCGGCCGATCACACCCGAGGGCAGCAAGGCGATCGACTTCACGATCGAGCCGGGCAGTGGCGTACGCAGCACCACCCGGCAGATCGCCGCCGCCGGCGTACCCATCGAGCCACTGCTGCTGGAACTGGTGGCGCGCGGCTCGGGACGCAGCGCGCGTCTGAAAGCCGGCAGTTATACGTTCAAGCCCGGCACCACGCCGCGTCGCCTGATCGAGCAACTGGTGCGCGGCGAGTTTGCCCAGGAAGCGCTGGTCATCATCGAAGGCTGGAACTTCGCCCAGATGCGCGCGGCGGTGGCCGCTCACCCGGGACTGAAACACGATTCGGTCCCCTTGAGCGACCAGGAACTGATGACCAGTGTGGCGCCGCAAGCCAGTGCGCCGGAAGGTCTGTTTTTTCCCGACACCTACCGCTTTGCCAAAGGCGCCAGCGACATCCTGGTGTACCGGCAGGCCTACGCACTGATGCAGAAGAAACTTGACGAAGGCTGGCGCCAGCGTGCCGCAGACCTGCCGTATCAAACGCCTTACCAGGCCCTGATCATGGCCTCGATCGTCGAAAAGGAGACCGGCAAGCGGGTCGAGCGCGCGCAGATCGCCAGTGTCTTCGTCAACCGGCTGCGGCGCGGCATGCTGTTGCAGACCGATCCGACCGTCATCTACGGCATGGGCGCGAGATATCAGGGCCAGATCCGAAAGCGCGACCTGCAGACCGACACGCCATTCAACACGTACACCCGGGCCGGCCTGCCGCCGACCCCGATCGCCTTACCAGGGGAGGCGTCGCTGAAGGCCGCCCTGAACCCGGCCAAGGGTGATGCCCTGTATTTTGTCTCGCGCGGTGACGGTACCAGCCAGTTCTCGGATAACCTGAATGACCATAACAGGGCGGTCAATCAATATCAGCGCTGATGGAGGGTATTGGAAGCAGGCCAAACTTCAGCCTGAAACCGCCATGGCTATCACCGACTCACCGAAAAATCGACTCAGCAACTCAGGCTCATGACACCAGGTAAATTCATCACGTTCGAAGGCATCGACGGCGCTGGCAAGTCGACCCATATCGGGTTTGTCGCCGGCTATCTGCGCGCGGCCGGCCACAACGTGATCACCACCCGTGAACCCGGTGGCACTGCCCTGGGTGAAACACTGCGCGAGGTGCTGCTGCACCAGGCGATGCACCTGGAAACCGAAGCCCTGCTGATGTTCGCCGCACGCCGGGAGCACCTGGCGCAAGTGATCGAACCGGCCCTGGCGCGCGGCGACTGGGTCATTTCAGACCGGTTTACCGACGCCACCTTTGCTTATCAGGGCGGTGGCCGCAAGCTCGACCGCCAGAAGCTGCGCGTTCTCGAAGACTGGGTGCATCCGCACCTGCAACCCGATCTGACATTGTTGTTCGACGTGCCGCTCGAAGTTGCGCGCGGCCGGCTCGAGGCCAGCGGCACGCTCGACAAGTTCGAACAAGAAAAGGCCGAATTCTTCGCCGGGACGCGCGCCGAGTACCTGCGTCGGGCTGCAGAATTTCCGCAGCGGTTCCGGCTGATCGACTCGACCACACCGATTCCTGAAGTTCACAAACAACTTGAATTGATTCTTTCAAGTATATGAATTTTAGAGAATTAAATAAGTTTCCTAGAATTCACTGTTAAAGTAGATTAGCGCAATCTTGGACTCTCACACCACCGACCCGTCGACGGAATCGATCTACCCCTGGCAGCGCCACGCCTGGGACCAGCTGCAGCAGGCGAAGAGCCGATTGCCGCATGCGATCCTGCTGCATGGCGACGCCGGCAGCGGCAAAACCGATTTCGCCAGTCACTTCGCCAAGTCGCTGTTATGCCAGTGGCCGCTTCCCGGCGGCCACGCATGCGGTGTATGCGACGCCTGTGGCTGGTTTTCCCAGTACAGCCATCCGGATTTTCGCCGGGTTCGCCCGGAGATTCTCGATGAAGGCGAGGGCGGCGATGCGGAAGACGGCGAGGCCGAGCCACG
>JAYUWF010000415.1:0-9255 GCA_043753685.1 Herminiimonas sp. | reverse complement strand
TCCAGCCGGCGCGGTAGCCGCAGGAGCGGTAATTCTTCGACAGTCCGTTGAAGGTAATGAACAGCACATCGTCGGCCAGCGACGCCAGCGAGACGTGGGTGGCGCCGTCGTACAGTACCTTGTCGTAGATTTCATCGGCGAAGATGATGAGCTGATGTTCGCGCGCGACGTCTACGATCTGCTGCAACAGTTCTGGCGGATACAGGGCGCCGGTCGGATTGTTCGGGTTGATGACGACGATGGCGCGCGTGTTGCTGTTGATTTTCTTGCGGATGTCCGCGATGTCGGGAAACCAGCCGGCCTGCTCGTCGCACACGTAGTGGATCGGCGCGCCGCCGGACAGGCTGACGGCAGCGGTCCACAATGGATAATCGGGTGCCGGCACCAGCACTTCGTCGCCGGTATTGAGCAGTGCATTCATGCTCATGACGATCAATTCCGAAGCGCCGTTGCCCAGATAGACGTCTTCGATGGTGACGCCGGTGATCTTCTTTTGCTGCGTGTAGTGCATGATCGCCTTGCGCGGCGCAAACAGACCCTTTGAATCGGTGTAGGCCGAGGCCGCCTGCATGTTGCGGATCATGTCTTGCACGATTTCTTCAGGAGCATCGAAGCCGAAGGCACCGACATTGCCGATGTTGAGCTTGATGATCTTGTGACCCTCTTCCTCCATCTGGCGGGCCTTTTCCAGCACCGGGCCACGGATGTCGTAGCAGACGTCTGCCAGTTTCTTGGATTTCTGAATCGGTCGCACGGCGGGTATTCCTTGTTTTTCTCATAACACGTTGCGGAGCAATGTTGCACCGCAGGGGAGCCCCATTCTGCCGAAAGCGGCGCGCTTTATCAATCCTTACCATCAATCGATGCGGGCCGCACCTGTCTGTTGTGGACTGAAAACGCTACAATGCGCCTTCCCGAACAGTCAATTTCGTGCACTGCGCCATCTCCCTTTGAAAGGGCTCGGCGCCGGCACCTTTCACCTGACCGCTTATGAAGCTTCATGCGACTTCCACTCAGCAATATCAAACCGTGACTGCCTACGATGCGGCAGGCGTGGAAATCAATCTCGCGCGCCATACCGCCAGCCTTCTGGTGCTGCCGGAAGTGGCGCCCGCGCCCTGGCCGGTGGCCGGTTTCGACCATTTGACCAGCGAGCACTTCGCGCAGGTCGATGCCGCGGCGCCGGATGTGGTCATCCTGGGTACAGGCGAACGCCAGCGCTTCGTGCACCCGCGCCTGATCGGTGCGCTGACGGCGCGTCGCATCGGCGTCGAGTGCATGAACAACCAGGCTGCCTGCCGCACCTACAACATCCTGATGGCCGAAGGCCGCAAGGTGGCGCTGGCGCTGATCTTCGAGGTGGCAGCATCGACTACGGGCAAACCCGATGCGTGATGCGCAGCGGCTCACCCGCTCCGCACCATTGCTCTGGATTCTGGCGCTGCTCTTTACCGGTGTCTGGTTCGCCATGCTCGGCGCGCGCACGCTGGTGCCGACCGACGAAGGCCGCTACGCCGAGATGGCGCGGGAAATGCTGGCCACCGGCGACTGGATCACCACCCGCCTGAACGGCATCAAGTATTTCGAAAAACCGCCGCTGCAGATATGGATGACCGCACTGGCCTTCAAACTCTTCGGCCTGGGCGAGTGGCAGGCGCGCTTGTGGACCGGGCTGTGCGGTTTTGCGGGAATCGTTCTGACCGGCCTGGCCGGTCGGCGCGTGTTCGACAACAGCAGCGCCGACACCGGACTGGCTGCGGCGCTGGTGCTGGCATCCTGCCTGTTCTGGGCCGCCATGGGCCATATCAATACCCTCGACATGGGCTTGGCCGGCGGCATGACGCTGGCGCTGTGCGGCCTGCTGATCGCGCAGTCGAGTCCGGACGGCCAAGGACGCCTGCGCTGGATGCTGGCCTGCTGGGCCGGCATGGCGCTGGCGGTGTTGTCGAAAGGCTTGATCGGCCTGGCGCTGCCGGGCGCGGTGCTGATTGTCTACACTGTGGTGGCGCGCGACTGGTCGATCTGGAAGCGCCTGCACCTGCTGCCCGGACTGCTGGTCTTCGCGGTGATTACCGTGCCCTGGTTCGTGCTGGTGTCGCTGCGCAATCCGGAATTTCCGCACTTCTTTTTCATCCACGAGCATTTCCAGCGCTTCACCAGCAAGGTCCACCATCGCGAGGGGCCGTTGTATTACTTTATGCCGATCCTGCTGGGCGGCCTGCTGCCGTGGCTGGTGGTGTTCGGCCAAAGCCTGTGGGAAGCGCGTCGCGAAGCACCCTTGCCGGTCACCGCCGCCAGCACCGATGCGCGCGGCTTCCGTCCGAAAAAACTGCTGCTGGTCTGGACCCTGTTCATCTTCGTCTTCTTCAGCATTTCGAGCTCCAAGCTGCCGTCCTACATCCTGCCGATCTTCCCGTCCATCGCCCTGCTGATCGCGGCTTACCTGGCCGATGCGCCGCGGCGCGCCTGGTGGCTGCTGGGTGGTGCCGGCACCCTGATCGGCCTGAGCATGCTGGCGTATCTGCCGCGCCTGCCGAAGCTGGCCAAGGATGCGGCCGACCTGGCAAATTACCAGGCAGCCGCACCCTGGATCGGCGCCGCAGCCTTGGCATTGCTGGCAGGCGCCTTGCCGGTGCTGTGGTGGACCTGGAAGCGGCATGCCGACCTGCCACGTCTGGCAACGCTGGCCCTGGCGATCTCCGGCTTCACGGCCGTGCAATTGCTGATGCTGGGCGCCGAGCCGCATGGCCGCGCACGCTCCGGCATCGAACTGGTTCCCGCGATGAACGCCGAGCTGACACCCTTGATGCCGCTGTATGCGGTCGGCCTTTACGACCAGACGCTGCCGTTTTATCTGCGCCGGACCATGACCCTGGTGGCGCACGCCGACGAGCTGGAATTCGGCCTGCAACAGGAGCCGGACCTGTGGCTGCCGACCCGCGAAGCGTTCGTCGAACGTTGGCGAACCGGCCCCAGGGCGATGGCCGTCACGCGCCCGGAAATCTTCGAGCAATTGCAGCTGCAGGGTGTACCGATGCGCGTCATCGCCCACGATCCGCGCCGCATCGTCATCACCAACCGCTGATGTCCGGCCCACTGCACTGCGACCAACCATGATGAACATCACCACCTTCGGCTTCATCTTCACCGGCATCTGTCTGAATGCGGTGGCCCAGTTGCTGCTGAAAGCCGGCACCAATGCCGTCGGCGCGATTCACCTGACCGCCGAGAACTGGTTCGCCACGGGGGTGAAGCTGGCGACCCAGGTACCGATCATCGGCGGCCTGAGTTGCTATGTACTGTCGGTGGTGGTCTGGATCATCGGCCTGTCCCGGGTGGACGTCACGATCGCCTATCCTTTGCTCTCGCTGGGCTACATCATCAATGCCATCGGCGCCTGGTACTTTCTGGGCGAAATCATGTCGATGCAGCGGATTGCGGCAATCACCGTCATCATCATCGGCGTCGCCCTGCTGGCGCGCAGCTGACAGAGTCATTCGTCCGTTCAAATGGAAGAAATTTACCGTGCAATTGATTCGTGCCCAAGCCCGCACCGATGAGCGAGCCTTCCACCGGTTGCCATGCCAAACCTGATCCCACACTATGCGATACTTGGTCCGTAACGGATGCGCCGACCGGCCTCCAGGACCGTGGTCATATTTCCACCACATCAGGCGTTCAAGCCCGACGCGAGCGCGCAAGCCCCTGTGCAAATTGACAACCTGACAACTCAAGCCCTCCCCTCATGACGCAAGCTTCCCCGCCGACCCAGCCTTTTTTGCCCTTTGCCAAACCCGTCATCGACGAAGAGACCATCGCGGCCGTGGGCGCCGTGCTGCGCTCGGGCTGGATCACCAGCGGTCCGAAGGTCGCTTTGTTCGAACAGCAACTGTCGGCCTGGTTCGGCGGGCGTCCGGTGCGCACCTTCAATTCCGGCACCTGCACCATGGAAATCGCGCTGCGCATCGCCGGCATCGGCCCTGGCGACGAAGTCATCACGACACCGATTTCCTGGGTTGCCACCGCCAACGTGATCCTGGAAGTCGGCGCCACGCCGGTCTTCGCCGACATCGATCCGATCACCCGCAACATTGATCTCGATGCAGTCGAAGCGGCCATCACGCCGCGCACCCGCGCCATCATTCCGGTCTATCTCTCCGGCCTGCCGGTCGACATGGATCGCCTGTATGCGCTGGCGGCCAGACACAATCTACGCATCGTCGAAGATGCGGCACAGGCGCTCGGCAGCACCTGGCGCGGCAAGCGCATCGGTTCTTTCGGCGACCTGGTCTCGTTCAGCTTCCAGGCCAACAAGAACGTCACCTCGTCCGAAGGCGGTTGCCTGGTCCTGAACGACGCCGCCGAAGCCGTGCTGGCGGAGAAATATCGGCTGCAAGGCGTGACGCGCAGCGGCTTCGACGGGCTCGACGTCGATGTCCTGGGTGGCAAGTTCAACATGACCGACGTCGCCGCCGCCATCGGCATCGGCCAGTTCGCCCACATCGAACGCATCACGGCGCGCCGGCGCGAGCTGGCGCAACGGTATTTCTCGCTCTTCGGCGATGGGTTCGCCGGCGCAACCGGCGCCCAGCTGCCGGTCGCCGATTTCGAAAACAGCAACTGGCACATGTTCCAGCTGGTGTTGCCGGAGCGCCTGCCGCGCGCGGTGTTCATGGAACGCATGATGGCGCTGCAGATCGGCATCGGTTACCACTATCCGGCGATTCATTTGCTGAGCATGTACCGTGCACGCGGCTTTACCGATGGCATGTTCCCGGTGGCCGAACGGGTCGGCCGCCAGATCGTCTCGTTGCCGATGTTTACCACCATGACCGACGCCGACGTCGACCGGGCTGTCGCTGCGGTAAGATCGGTGCTCGCCGCATGATGCCTGCCGCCGGCGCCACGCGCCCCGACCTTCTGCGCAATCGCGGTCCCCGATTGACCGCGACGCGCCCTGACCACTGGTTTCAACCGGTGTCGGACCGACCGCAGCAGACCTCCCTCACATGAAAACAGACCTCTCCGTCGTCATTCCGATCTATAACGAAGAAGCCGGCCTGGACAAGCTGTTCGCGCGTCTGTATCCGGCGCTCGACGCACTGCATCTGAACTACGAAATCGTGTTCGTCAACGATGGCAGCCACGACCGCTCGCCGGCGATGCTGGCCGACCAGTTCCGCTTGCGCCCGGACGTCACGCGCGTGGTTCTGTTCAACGGCAACTACGGCCAGCACATGGCGATCCTGGCCGGTTTCGCCGAAACCCGCGGCGAGATCGTCGTCACCCTCGACGCCGACCTGCAGAATCCGCCCGAGGAAGTCGGCAACCTGATTGCCAAGATGCGCGAAGGGTACGACTACGTCGGCTCGATCCGGCGCGAACGGCAGGATTCTGCCTGGCGCACCTATGCGTCGCGGGCCATGAACCGCCTGCGCGAAAAGATCACCCGCATCCAGATGACCGACCAGGGCAACATGCTGCGTGCCTATGGGCGCAACGTGATCGACCTGATCAATCAGTGCAGCGAGGTCAATACCTTCGTGCCGGCGCTGGCCTATACCTTCGCCCGCCGTCCGACCGAGATCGTGGTCGAGCACGAAGAGCGCGCCGCCGGCGAATCGAAATATTCGCTCTACAGCCTGATCCGGCTGAATTTCGACCTGGTGACGGGATTTTCGCTGATGCCGCTGCAGTTCTTTTCGCTGCTGGGCATCGGCCTGTCGTTCTTTTCGGCGGCGCTGTTCGTCTTGCTGCTGGCGCGACGCTTCATCTTCGGCGCCGAGGTCGAGGGCGTGTTCACGCTGTTTGCCATTACCTTTTTCCTGATGGGTGTGATCCTGTTCGGCATCGGCCTGGTCGGCGAATATGTCGGGCGCATCTACGAACAGGTGCGCGGCCGTCCCCGCTACGTGGTGCAGGCGATCCTGCAACAGGAGCGCGCAACGGTGCAGGCGCCGGGCACGCTGGCGCGCGCCCTGGAGCGCTGAACCGGGATGACGCCGATTTCCGCAACGCCCTCGACGGCCAGATCGATCACAACGGACACCGTGGCCACAACGACCAGCATGCCCCAACCCGCCGCCGTGCGCGCCGTCGTCTTCGCCTATCACGATGTCGGCGTGCGCTGCCTGCAGGTGCTGCTGGCGCGCGGCGTCGAGATCGCCCTGGTCGTCACCCATGTCGACAACCCCGCCGAAACCATCTGGTTCGCCTCCGTTGCCGAACTCTGCGCCGAACGCGGCATCGACTGCATCGCGCCGGCCGACCCGGGCCAGGCGCAATCGTTGGAACGGGTGCGCGCGGCACGGCCGGACATGATCTTCAGTTTCTACTATCGCCACATGCTGCCACTGGCCCTGTTGCAGATCGCGCCACAAGGCGCCTACAACATGCATGGCTCGCTGTTGCCGAAATATCGTGGCCGGGTACCGATCAACTGGGCGGTGCTGCATGGCGAGAGCGAAACCGGCGCCACGCTGCATGCGATGGTCGCCAAACCCGACGCCGGCAGCATCGTCGGCCAGACCGCCGTGCCGATCCTGCCCGACGATACTGCCTCCGAAGTCTTCGCCAAGGTGGTGGTGGCCGCCGAGCAGACACTGTGGCGGGTATTGCCGGAAATGCTGGCCGGACGCACGCCGAGCCTGCCCAACGATCTGTCACAGGGCAGCTATTTCGGTGGGCGCAATGCCGAGGATGGCCGCATCGACTGGTCGCTGCCGGCCCAGCAGGTCTACAACCTGGTGCGCGCCGTGGCGCCGCCCTATCCGGGCGCCTGGACCATGCTCGGCGCGAGCCGCTGCATGATTGCCAGGGCACGCCTGCTGCCGGCCGCAGCGACAAAGCCTGGCGCGAAGTTGTCACTCGGCCTGCAGGTAGTGGATAATTGCGTGTTAGGCATTTGTGGCGATGGCCGTGCGATTGCGGTCAAGGAGCTCCATATCGACGGGCGCCGCGCCGATGCGACCCAACTGCAGGCGCTTCAAGCACGCAGCGAGACAGCCCAGGCGAGCAAACGGCCATCCTGAACCGCATCATTCAACCGAGCGCGTGCCGCTGCCAGCCGCGCCATTCATTTTTCACCATAGAGAAAACAACATGAAAAAAGTCCTGATCCTTGGTATCAACGGTTTCATCGGCCACCATCTGTCCAAGCGGATCCTGGAGACCACCGACTGGGACGTCTACGGCATGGACATGCAGTCGAACCGGATCACCGGCGTGCTCGAAAACCCGGCCTACAAGGACCGGATGCATTTCTTCGAGGGTGACATCACCATCAACAAGGAATGGATCGAGTATCACGTCAAGAAATGCGACGTGATCCTGCCGCTGGTGGCGATCGCCACGCCTTCGACCTACGTCAAGGAACCGCTGCGGGTGTTCGAACTGGACTTCGAGGCCAACCTGCCGATCGTGCGTTCGGCTGCCAAGTACGGCAAGCACCTGATCTTCCCGTCGACCTCGGAAGTCTATGGCATGAGCGAGGACGCCGAATTCGATCCGGAAGCCTCGCCGCTGGTGTACGGCCCGATCAACAAGCCGCGCTGGATCTACGCTTGCGCCAAGCAATTGATGGATCGCGTGATCTGGGGCTACGGCATGGAAGGGTTGAACTTCACCCTGTTCCGCCCGTTCAACTGGATCGGTTCGGGCCTGGATTCGATCCATACCCCCAAGGAGGGCAGTTCGCGCGTGGTGACCCAGTTCTTCGGACACCTTGTGCGCGGTGAAAACATCTCCCTGGTCGACGGCGGCGCGCAAAAACGGGCGTTCACGTACATCGATGATGGCGTCGATGCACTCATCAAGATCATCGCCAACAAGGATGGCATCGCCAGCGGCAAGATCTATAACATTGGCAATCCGGTCAACAATTACTCGATCCGGGAACTGGCGACCATGATGCTGACCTTGGCGGCCGATTATCCGGAATATGCCGAGTCGGCCAAGAAAGTGCAGCTGGTCGACACCACGTCCGGCAAGTACTACGGCGCCGGTTATCAGGACGTGCAGAACCGGGTACCGAAGATCACCAACACCTGCGCCGAGCTGGAATGGCAGCCGCGCACCAGCATGGCTGATACGCTGCGCAATATTTTCGACGCCTATCGCGGCCAGGTGGCGGAAGCCCGCGCACTGATGGATTGAGAGGATCGAGCGCGTGCCCCTGATGACATTGAAGATCGACGTCGACACCTATCGCGGTACGCGCGAGGGGGTGCCGAACCTGGTGCGCCTGTTGCAGGCACACGGCGCCGACGCGACCTTCCTGTTTTCCCTGGGGCCGGATCACACCGGCTGGGCACTGCGGCGCGCCTTGCGGCCGGGTTTTTTCCAGAAAGTCTCGCGCACCTCGGTGCTGGAGCATTACGGTCTGAAGACCCTGATGTACGGCGTGCTGCTGCCGGCGCCCGACATCGGCCGCGACTGCGCCGATGAAATGCGGGCGGTGCGGGATGCCGGTTTCGAATGCGGCATCCACACCTGGGATCACGTGGTGTGGCAGGACAACGTGCGTGGCCGCGGCGCTGCCTGGACGCGCGACCTGATGCAGCGCGCCTTCGACCGGTTCACGGCGATTTTCGGCACGGCGCCGCGCACCCACGGTGCAGCGGGCTGGCAGATGAATGCGCATGCCTTCCGCCAGCTCGACGCCTTCGGCTTCCAGTACGCCTCGGACGGCCGGGTACGCCTGAACGACGACGGCGGCTTGACGGGCGCAGCATCCGGTCCGTACCGCCTGCGCGATGGCGAGGGCAGCCTGTCATGCCTGCAGTTGCCCACCACCCTGCCGACCCTGGACGAACTGCTCGGGCGCACCATTGGCGGCGCTGTCATCAACGTGTCAAATATCGCTGGCAAGCTGCTCGCCCTGACTGCCGTGCCGCGCGACCATGTGTTTACGTTGCATGCCGAGCTTGAAGGTCAAAAACTCGCCCCGATATTCGAACAACTGCTGCGTGGATGGAAAGACCAGGGCTACACCTTCGCATCGATGCAGGCGCTGCATGCGCAGGTGGCCAGTCATCCGCATCCGGTGCGGGAAATCGGCTGGGGTGAATTGCCGGGACGTTCAGGCGAGCTGATCGTCGAAACGGCAAGCTAGCCCATCCGCAGATTTACGGAATATTTGCGGAATATTTGCGGAATCGAAGCCGACGATGATCGGCACAACAGGCGCCTGCGGCCATCGCCCCGGGCGTTGCATTCAACTGGAGAAAAACGTGGCAGAAGAAGCACGACGGATAC
>JAYUWF010000414.1:0-3040 GCA_043753685.1 Herminiimonas sp. | reverse complement strand
GCACCAGTGCCGCGATGGCACAGGCCACGTCCTATTACCCATCGTGGTACATCATGCCGAGCGTGAATTCGCTGGACGCCGATTCGATCTTCGGCGCGGGCGACCGTGGCGCCGGCCTGGGCCTGAAATTCGGCAAGGTGCTGGCACCGCAATGGGACATGCAGATGGGATTTACCTATGCCCGCGCACGTCACAACGGCGCCCGCTATCAGCAGGACACGCTCGGCGTCGACGCTCTGTACATGTTCTCGCGTTCGCGCTTCCGTCCTTTCGTGCTGGCCGGCCTGGGTCTGGAATACGACAAGACCAATAACGTCCTCGGCGAGCGCTCGAAAACTTCCCCTTATCTGGATGCCGGTCTCGGCTTCCAGTATGCCTTCACCGACCAGTGGTCGATGCAAGCCGACGTGCGCCGCGTGCATGGCTTCCAGAAGGGAAATACCTTCAATTCGAAGACCAGCAACAACAACTACATCACCGTCGGCCTGAATTATTACTTCGACAAGATGCCTGCAGCCGCGCCGATCGTCGCCGCCGCACCGATGCCGATGGCCCAACCGATGCCGGCGCCTGCACCACCGCCGCCACCAGCTCCGGCGCCACGTTTCGAGAAGATCACGATGGCGGCCACCGAGCTGTTCGCATTTGACCGCGCCGAGATCATGGGCTCGCAGACCAAACTCGACGAGATCGCCGCGACCCTGGCTGGCAATACTCAGGTCAGCAACATCGTCATCACCGGTTACACCGATCGGATCGGCACCGACAAGTACAACCAGAAGCTCTCCGAGCGCCGCGCCAACGCAGTCAAGGCATATCTGGTCAACAAGGGTGTCGATGGTTCGCGCCTGTCGGCTGTCGGCAAGGGCGAAGCCAATCCCGTCGTGCAATGCACGAACAAGAAAATGGCTGACCTGATCAAGTGCCTGGAGCCGAACCGTCGCGTCGAGGTCGAGCAGATCACGATCGAACGGCAGGTGAAGTAATCGTCATCGCCGGCAGGTCATCCGACAGCGGATGACTGCGGCGAGGCAGGATCGACGGGGGCGCTGCGGCGCTCCTTTTTTCGTCTGCAGAATCAGGTTTCCGGTTGGTGCAGGAAACAGTCGACGCTGTGATCGTTGACGATGCCCATCGACTGCATGTACGCATAGACGATGGTGGAGCCGACGAACTTGAAGCCGCGCGCGGCAAGATCTTTCGAAATCCGGTCCGACAATTCCGTACGCGCCGGCGTGCTGCCAGCGCGCCAGTGATTGATGATCGGCGTGCCACCCACATACGACCACAGGAACGGCACCAGGCCGCCGACCTCCTCGCACAACGCCAGGTAGGCCCGGGCATTGGTGATGGTGGCAGCGATCTTCAGGCGGTTGCGCACGATGCCGGCATCGGCCATCAGGCTGGCCACCTTGGCCTCGTCGTACGCCGCGATCTTGTGCGCATCCCAGCCGTCGAAGACCTGGGCATAGCGGGCCCGCTTGTTGAGAATGGTTTCCCAGGACAGGCCAGCCTGCGCGCCTTCGAGGTTGAGCATTTCGAACAGGGTGGCTTCATCCTGGCAGGGCACTCCCCACTCCTGGTCGTGATACGCCAGATAACGCGGATTGGCGGGATTGGCCCAGCGGCAGCGGCGCGGGTTCTGCGGATGGGTAGATGGGCCGGTGGCGTCGGCGGTGGTGGTGGCGGAGGTCGGCATGATCGAGGTAAAGCTGGAATGAAACCAGTGTAGCAAAGTGCTTTTCTTCGTATTCCGGCTTCGCGCGCCGTTGAAATGATCGCGTCAGCCGAACTTGCGCACCGCATCCAGCGCCAGCCCGGCGCCGATGCTGCCGAACAGGTCGCCCTCGACGCGGCGTGCGGCCGGCAGCAGGGCACCGATCCGTTCGCGCAACAGCGGCACGCCGCTCGAGCCACCGGTGAAGAAGACGGTATCGACCTGCGCCGCCGCCACGCCGGCGTCGCGCAGCAAGCCCGTCACCGTATCGGACACGCGGCCCACCAAGTGATCGATAGAGTGATCGAAACCGCCGCGGGTCAGCGTCAGCACCGGGGCACCCGCCAGGCGCTCCAGCGCCAGGGCCACTTCGGGCGCATCCGACAAGGCGATCTTGCCTTCCTCGACCTTCATCGCCAGCCAGTGGCCGGCGCGCTGGGTCACCAGATCCAGCAGCCGGGTGAGTTTTTCGCGCTCGCCGGCGTCGTGCAGGACGCCCTGCAGCTGGGTCCAGGTCTTCTGGGTGTAGGCCAGATTGATGGTATGCCAGGTTGCCAGGTTAAAGTAGTAACTCGACGGCACCTCGCTGCCGTTCTTCAGGGCCGAGCCCATGCCCAGCATCGGCATGACGGCCGACAGGCTCAGGTACTTGTCGAAATCGGTGCCGCCGATGTGCACGCCGGCGCTGGCCAGGATGTCGCCGCGACGGTCGGCATCGAGTGCGCGCGAAGGCGCCAGGCGCACCAGCGAAAAGTCGGAGGTGCCGCCACCGATGTCGGCAATCAGAACCAGTTCCTCGCCGCCGATGGTGGATTCGTAATCGAAGGCGGCGGCGATCGGCTCATATTGAAATTCGATGTGGCGGAAACCGACCGCCTGCGCGATTTCCTGCATGGTCGTTTCGGCCAGGCGGTCGGCCACCGGATCGTCGTCGACGAAGTGGACCGGCCGGCCCAGGACGGCGCTGTCGAAGGCCTGGCCGGCGGATTGTTCGGCGCGGCGCTTGAGTTCGGCATAGAACTGCGCCAATAGCGTGCGAAACGGCAGGGCGCGTCCCATGACTTCGGTCTGGCCATCGATCAGGCTGGTGCCCAGGAGGCTTTTCAGGGACCGCATCAGGCGGCCTTCATTACCGGCCAGATAGTTGGCCAGCGCCGCGCGGCCGAAATACACCGCATCTTCTTCGGCATTGAAGAACACCACCGAGGGCAGGGTGGTCTTGCCGTCTTCCAGCGCCAGCAGCGCCGAACCCGGACGTTGCGGCCGGCTCCAGCCAACGGTGGAGTTGGAAGTGCCGAAATCCACGCCACATGCATCTGCCAT
>JAYUWF010000413.1:0-9262 GCA_043753685.1 Herminiimonas sp. | reverse complement strand
CTTGGCGACATCGCGCAGGGCATCCTGGGCGCCCTTGCGATCGAACTTGTTGATTGCGACAAAATCGGCAAAGTCGAGCATGTCGATCTTTTCCAGTTGCGAGGCGGCGCCGAATTCCGGCGTCATGACGTACAGGCTCAGGTCCACGTGTGCGACGATCGCCGCATCGCCCTGGCCGATGCCCGAAGTCTCGACGATCACCAGGTCGAAGCCGGCCACCTTGCAGGCGGCCACCACGTCCGGCAGCGCCTGCGAAATCTCCGAGCCGGCGTCGCGGGTGGCAAGCGAGCGCATGAAGACACGCGATTCACCGGCCGCGCTGCCCGGCCAGGGAGTGATGGCATTCATCCGGATGCGGTCGCCCAGGAGCGCACCGCCCGACTTGCGGCGCGACGGATCGATCGAAATCACGGCGATGTTCAGGCTGTCCTGCTGGTCCAGGCGCAGGCGCCGGATCAGTTCATCGGTCAGCGACGATTTGCCGGCGCCGCCGGTGCCGGTGATGCCCAGCACCGGTATCCTGGTGGTCGCGGCGGCCTGGTGCAATGCTGCCTTCAAGGGCGCTGCAACCCGGTCGTTTTCCAGCGCCGTGATCCACTGCGCCAAAGGCCGCTGGCGCCGGCCGACGCCGTCGCTTCGTACCGAGCCGGACTGGAGGGACTCGATCGACAGTGTCGCCGCGGCCGCCAGATCGACATCGCACGCCTGCATCATCGACAGGATCATGCCGACCAGGCCCATTCGCTGGCCATCCTCGGGACTGAAGATGCGCGCCACGCCATAGGCATGCAGCTCCGCGATTTCCTCGGCCACGATCACGCCGCCACCGCCGCCGAAGACCTTGATATGGCCGCCGCCGCGCTCGCGCAGCAGGTCGATCATGTACTTGAAATATTCGACGTGGCCGCCCTGATAGCTCGACAGGGCAATGCCCTGCACGTCCTCCTGCAGTGCGGCGGTAACGATCTCGTCGACCGAGCGGTTGTGGCCCAGGTGGATGACTTCGGCGCCGTTGGCCATCAGGATGCGGCGCATGATGTTGATCGAGGCGTCGTGGCCATCGAAGAGCGATGCGGCGGTCACGAAACGGACCTTGTTGGTCGGCTGCCAGGCTGCCAGCTTTTGCGAAACGGACAAGTCGGTCATTGCTGTCTCCGAAATTTTATTGTTGTTCCAGGCTCGGACGAAACGCTCCGCACGCCGGGGGATTTGACGCACACGTCAACCTTGCCGACTGAGTATAACGTGATCCAGGAACTGGCAATTGCGCCGAGCAACGCCAGCCGGTTGTGATTAAACGTCACCCCGTCAGGCAGGCGCACGGTTGCCATCGTTGTGCGACGCACTACAATTTATAATAGTTGTTCATGAGAAGTTTCGTGATCAGCCAATCCAGGCCGCATGAAAACCGACGTTTCGGGAGACACCATTGCAGTTCGATCGCTTCGCCATCGCCACCTTGATATGCAGTCTGGCTTGCGGGCAAACGGTTCAGGCACAATCATTCACTGGCCCGGATCTGGGCAAGCTGATCGCCACCGGTGGCGTCAGTCAGATCGAAGGCGCTGGCGGTGGTGGCCTGACACCATGGGCGCTGACCACCGGTTACGGCTCACGCGACAGCTACGGCGGCAACGTGCATCTGACCGCGGTGCACACCCAGGACTATTCGCTCAAGACCGCCGGCGTGGCGATCGGCATGGCGGACCGTTTCGAAGTCTCCCTCGCCAGTCAGCAGTTCAAGGGCAGCAAGGCGCCGCTGGACCAGCTCGACCTGAAAGTGGACACGCTCGGTATCAAATTGAAGCTCAGCGGCGACGCCGTCTACAACCAGGATCAGCCGATGCCGCAGATCGCGATGGGCGCCATGTTCAAGCGCACCCACGGCGTGGGTGGCCTGGGCGCCCTCGGTATCAACAACGTCAGGCAGCTCGGCGCCACCAGCGACCACGGCATCGATTACTACGTTGCCGCGACCAAGATCTTTCTCGATCAAAGCCTGGTGCTCAACCTGACCCTGCGCGCAACCAAGGCCAACCAGTTCGGCTTGCTGGGTTTCGGCGGCGACCAGAACGACCGCTACCGGCCGATGCTGGAAGGCTCGGTGGCATACCTGATCAACCGGCGCACCCTCGCCGGTATCGAATACCGCATGAAGCCGCACAACCTCGGCGTGGACCATGAAAAGGATGCCTACGACGCCTTCGTCGCCTATTTCCCGTCCAAGAACCTGTCGATCACCGCTGCCTACGTGGCACTGGGCGACATCACGGTGTTCAATCCGAAGCGGCAGAACGGCTATTACCTGTCGCTGCAGGCCGGCTTCTGACGCCGGCGCTCATCGACAACACATCGACAACACACCGACAACACACCGACAACACACCGACGACCCGATGACCACCTCATGATGCCAATTCATTCATTCAAACTTGCAGGTGTCACTGCGCTGGCGACACTGTTCGCGGTCTTCAGTGCAGCGTCCATGGCGCAGTCTGCCGCCGTGCCCGGCGCGTCTCAAGCGCCCGCTGCGGCAGTTTTGGCCAAGTCGCCAGCCACCGCCGCCACCGGCCTGGGCGTCGTGCCGGGCACGGCCATCTTTTACGAGGAGTTGGGCGGCAAGGCGGGGATCGATGCGATCGTCACAGAATTCGTCGTCATCATGACGGAAGACAAGCGCATCAACGGCACCTTCGAAGGCGTCGACCTGGATCGCCTGCGGGCCAAGCTGGCAGAACAGTTCTGTGCCGTCAGCGGTGGTCCCTGCAGCTACACCGGAAAGTCGATGGCCGAGTCGCATGAAGACCTGAAGGTCAACAATGCACAGTTCAATGCCTCGGTCGAAAACCTGCAACGGGCGATGGAACGGCGCGGCGTGCCGTCGCGGATACAGAACCGCTTGCTGGCCAGGCTGGCGCCGACGCAGCGCGAGATCGTCACCAGATAATTTTCGACCCCGGCTCGCCCGAGCTGCACTTATGACGAGGTTGAAGCTGTCGCCGTGGCGCCGGTGCGCAGCATCTCGATGTGCAGGATGTTGTCCTCGCTGTAGGGCGCCGAGACGGTGTCGAAACCGAAGCCGGCATAGAACCGTTCCAGATGCTGTTGCGCGCCGATGCGGATCGCTTGTCCCGGATAGCGCGCGGTCGTGCGCCGCAGTCCTTCGGCTACCAGCAGCTTGCCGACGCCACTGCCGCGCACCCCCGGCGCGGAGACGATCCTGCCGATCGAGCATTCCACGAATTTCACGCCGGCCGGCAAACAACGCAGGTAAGCAACCAGCACCCGTTCGGTACCGCTTCCTTGCCACCCCAGCAAATGAAATGCCTGCTGGTCGGCGCCGTCGATGTCGGGGAAGACGCAATTCTGCTCGACCACGAAAACGGCCTGCCGCAATCCCAGCGCCTGGTACAGATCGGCAGCGTTCAGATCATCGAAGGACGACCACTGCCAGGCGATCGCGGCCGGCACGGCGCGTACTTCCGGGGTTGCCGTGCTCACCAGATCACCACGCGCTTGCTTTCCGGACGCAATGGCGAGCGCTCTGCCGGGCAGGCAAACGCGGCGGCGAATTCCGGCATGTTGGCAAACGGCGCGAGCACCCGGTATCTTTCCGGTGCATGCGGATCGGTGGCCAGTTGGAGCCGCAGCTTTTCGGGCCGGATGTTGGCACGGAAGCTTTGCGCATTCGCGACAAAAAAGCGCTGCTCTGGCGTCAGACCGTCGATGACCGGTTGCGGCTTGCTTTTTTGCGCCATCTGCAGCGCGCGCAGGGCGATCTTCAGGCCGCCAAGGTCGGCGATGTTTTCACCGGCGGTCAGCTTGCCGTTGATCTTCACGCCGGGGACCGGCTCGATCTCGTCGTATTGCGCTTCGATGGTTTTCGCGCGCTTCAGAAAGGCGGCTTCATCGGCCTTGCTCCACCAGCTTTTCAGGTTGCCGCTGGCATCGAACTGGCGGCCTTCGTCATCGAAGGCGTGCGTCAGTTCATGTCCGATGGTGGCGCCCGTGTTGCCGTAATTGGCGGCGGCATCGGCGTCGACATGGAACAGCGGCGGCTGCAATATCCCGGCCGGGAATACCATTTCATTCATGGTCGGGTTGTAATACGCATTGACGGTCGACGGCGTCATGCCCCATTCGCCACGATCGATGGCAGTTCCCAGTTTTGCCAGGTTGCGGCGGAATTCGAATTGCGCCGCGCGCAAGGAATTTTCCAGATAACCAGTGGGCTCGATCTTCAGGCTGCTGTAATCGCGCCAGCGATCCGGGTAGCCGATCTTGACCACCACTGCGTCGAGCTTCTTCAATGCCTCGGTCTTGGTCGCCGTTGTCATCCAGGACAGTTCGTCGATGGTCTCGCGCATGGCTTGCTTGATGTTGCCGACCATGGCCAGGGCTTCGGCCTTGGCCGCCGGGCTGAAAAACTTCGCCACGTACAGCTCGCCCAGGGCTTCGCCGATGTTGCCGTCGACGGTAGTCAGCACGCGCTTCCAGCGCGGTTGCAATTCCTTGGTTCCTGCCAGGATGCGGCCCTTGAAATCGAAATCCTCGTCCACGAACGATTGCGACAGATCGCTTGCCGTCGCATTGATCACGTGCCAGCGCAGGTAAGCCTGCCACTGGTCCAGCGGTACCGTGGCCAGCATGCGCGCGGCTTCGGCAAAGAAGGCCGGCTGCCCGACATTGAACTCGCCCGGCGTCTCCAGTCCGATACCGCTGAAGTAGCCACGCCAGTCGGCTTGCGGCGCGACCTTTTGCAAGCCTTTGAGGGTCGTCAGGTGATACGACTGCTGCGGATCGCGCAATGCCACTTTGGACAGCGATGCCTTTGCCAGCCGGGTTTCGAGCGCCAGGACGGTGGCGGCGTCGCGCTGCGCGCTGCCCGCCGTCTGGCCCATCAGGACCAGCATGCGCTGCACATGTGCCAGGTACTGGCCGCGTAGGGTGCGGGTCTTGGCGTCGTTCTTCAGGTAGTAATCGCGGTCCGGCAGACCGAGCCCGCCCTGGCCCAGCTGCGGTATGTAGCGGGCCGTGTTCTTGGCATCCTGGTCGATGCCGAAACCGAAGAGCGGGCTGATGCCGGTGGCATGCAGATGCGCCAGCAGGGCCGGCAGCTCGGCCCGGTTGCGCAGGGCGCCGATGCGGGAGAGTTCGGCCTGCAGCGGCTTGATGCCGGCTGCTTCGATGACGGCCTCGTCCATGCCGCTCTTGTAGTAGTTGCCAACCAGCCGGGCCGCCGCTACATTCGTCTTGCCCTGTTCGGCCTGTTCCACCAGGGCCTTCAATGCAGCCAGGTTGCGTTCGCTGACTTCATCATAGGCGGTGTAGCGGGAACGATCGGCTGGCACCGGATTGGCGGCCAGCCATTTGCCGTTCGCATACTGGAAAAAATCGGTGCAGGGGTCGGCGCTCATGTCCATGGTCTGCGGCTCCAGCACCAGTGCCGTGCCGCTGGCAGCTGCCGCCAGACCGGCGCGCATCGGGCTCAGCGCCAGAAAGCACAGGGCAACGGCCAGCGCAAGGGGACGCAAAGTCGGATGCCGGGTCGGACGCAAGGTCGGACGCAAGTTCGGCTTGAACCGCAAGCACGCGCGCCGCAGCGCAGCACGGCATCGAAGAAGGCAATTTGTAGTCACTTGGCAGTCCTGATCTGGAAGAAGTTCGCCGCCTGCGCCCCGGTCGAAATCCGGTGCCGAAGCCAATGAGGAAGTATAGCCGCTGGGCCCCGGTTCGGTGCCCGTTGTGTTGCGCCTGATGCAACGCATTGTGCTAGGCTGCCGGGTCGCTCCGGTTCGTCTTTTCCACGCCACGCACGTGCGATCGGCATCCTGAGCATCCCTCCACACCATTGAAGGAAGTCCGTTCGCCATGCCAATCCGAGAGGCCCTCATCGCCACCACCGTTTTCGCCGCCGCCACGCTTGCCGCCGGCACCACCAGCATTGCCAGTGCCCAGTCCTGCCGCGCTGCCGGTCCGAACACTGCCGTCAGCGTGCTGACCTACCCGGTCAGCAAGAAGGGTACGCAGCTCGACGATTACCACGGCACCAGCGTGCCCGATCCGTACCGCTGGCTGGAAGATGGCAACAGCGCCGATACCGCGGCGTGGATCACGGCGCAGAACAAGGTCACGCAGGACTACCTTGGTACCATCGAGAGCCGGGCCGCGATCAAGGCGCGCCTGACCACGTTGTGGAATTACGAGCGCTTCAGCGTACCGTTCAAGGAAGGCGGGCGTTACTTCTACAGCCGCAACGACGGCCTGCAGAATCAGGCGGTGTTCTACACCATGGCGACCCTGGACGAGGCGCCCAAAGTGCTGCTCGATCCGAACACCCTGTCGGCCGACGGCACCGTCGCGCTGGCCGGTCTCTCGGTCAGCCCGGACGGCAAGTACCTGGCCTACGGCACGGCCGCGTCCGGCTCGGATTGGAACGAATGGCGGGTGCGCGACATCGAGACCGGTGTCGACACTACCGATCAACTCAAGTGGGTCAAGTTTTCCGGCGCATCGTGGACCAAGGATGGCAAAGGGTTTTTCTACAGCCGCTACGATGCACCGAACGAAGCCACCAAGATGGCGGACGCGAACTACTTCCAGAAGCTGTATTTCCACGCGGTCGGCACACCGCAAAGCGCCGACACGCTGATCTACGATCGTCCCGATCACAAGGACTGGGGCTTCGGCGGCCGCGTGACCGACGATGGCCAGTACCTGATCATCACCTCCACCCAGGGCACCGCGCGCATGAACCGGGTGTTTTACAAAGACCTGCGCCAGCCCGGCAGCAAGGTGGTGCCGCTGCTCGAAGATTTCGACGCTGCCTATTCGTTCATCGACCACCAGGGCCCGGTGATGCTGTTCCGGACCGACCGCGACACGCCGCGTGGCCGCGTCATCGCCATCGACGTGCGCAAGCCGAAAGCCGCCGACTGGAAAACCATCGTCCCGGAATCGCCGGACACGCTGCAATCCGTCACGCTGGTCGATGGCAAGCTGCTGGCGTCCTACCTGCATGATGCGAAAAGCGCCGTCAAGGTCTACGCAATGGATGGGAAGCTGATGCGCGAAGTCGCCTTCCCGGGCATCGGCAGCGCTGCCGGTTTTGCCGGCAAGCGCAGCGATCGCGAAACCTTCTATGCCTTCACCAGCTTCACCACGCCGACCACCATCTACCGCTACGACATCGCCAGCGGCAAGAGCAGCGTGTATCGCCAGCCGAAGGTAGCCTTCGATCCGACAAAATTCGAGACCGAGCAGATTTTTTACAGCAGCAAGGACGGCACCAAGGTACCGATGTTCATCGTCCACAAGAAGGGCATGAAGCTCGACGGCAGCAATCCGACCTACCTGTACGGTTACGGTGGATTCGACATTTCGTTGACGCCGTCCTTTTCGGTGGCGAACCTGGCATGGATCGAAATGGGCGGCGTACTGGCCATTCCGAACCTGCGCGGCGGCGGCGAATACGGCAAGGCCTGGCATGAAGCCGGCACGAAGCTGCAGAAGCAGAATGTGTTCGACGATTTCATCGGGGCGGCGGAATGGCTGATCGCGAATAAATATACCTCGACCCCGAAACTGGCGATCGGTGGCGGCAGCAACGGCGGCCTGCTGGTGGGCGCCGTCATGACCCAGCGTCCGGAACTTTTCGGCGCCGCCTTGCCGGCAGTGGGCGTGATGGACATGCTGCGCTTTCATCAATTCACCATCGGCTGGGCCTGGACCTCGGACTACGGCTCCTCCGACGATGCCGCGCAGTTCAAGGCGCTGTATGCCTATTCGCCGCTGCACAACCTGAAGCCGGCCTGCTATCCGGCCACCATGATCACTACCGCCGACCATGACGACCGGGTCGTGCCGGCGCACAGCTTCAAGTTCGCCGCCACCGCCCAGGCTGCGCAACGCGGCACCGCGCCGATGCTGATCCGCATCGAAACCAAGGCCGGCCACGGCGCCGGCAAGCCGACCTCGAAGCAGATCGAGGAAGCGGCCGACCGCTGGGGTTTTCTCACGCGTGAACTGCAGATGACACCGACCGTGGCCGCTTCGAAATGACGACCTGGCAGGCGCGGCTGGCGAGTCGGCCATCGCGTCTGCTGCTGGCCGTATTTTTCGTCACGGCCGGCATCCTGCACTTCATTTTCCCCGATGCCTATATCGCAGTCATGCCGCCCTGGCTCGGGTGGCATGCGGCGTTGGTCGTCATCAGCGGTGTCGCCGAGTGCGCCGGTGGTCTGGGTGTGCTGATGCCGGCGGCGCGGCGCTGGGCCGGCTGGGGTTTGCTGGCGTTGTGCCTGGCAGTCCTGCCGGCGAATGTGCAGATGCTGATCGACGCGGTCGGCGTCGGCAAGCCAGCGTGGATCATCGCCTTGCTGGTGGTGCGATTGCCGTTGCAGTCGCTGCTGATGGGGTGGATCTGGCGGGCGACCATGCCCGTTGCCCGAGCCAGTGATCAGTCAAGTCCTCGGTAGTGGCAGGCTCGCCGCAGCCGGCGCGCTGCTGACCGGGTGGTGCAGGTGCGTCCCAAACACCCAGTCGTGCAGGAGACGACCCGGTGCGAAGGTGAAGGCGCCGGCAATCAAAATGCCGCCCACGTACAGGCCGATCATGCTGCCTCGGTGCGCCTTGATATTGCCGCGGCGCGCTGCCAGGAATGCGGTCGGTGCGCTGTAGAGCGCCAGCAGGCTGAAGGCGTGGATAAAGCCGAAATGGTTGAAGAGCCGCCCGCCGACCTGTGCCGGCATGAACAGGGTGACGACCGCCGTGATCACCATCAGCGACAGATAAATTTTACCCAGCAGCCGGTGATTCGGCGTCCCCTTGCGCCGGACCATCAGGTAGGTGCCGATCAGGAATGCCGGAAGGATGGTTGCCAGGTGCAGCATGGTCAGCTGGTCGTAGTTCATGTGATTGCCCCTTGTTGTACCCGCAGGACCCATGCCCCAGATGGCCGATGCCTTGAAAGCGTCGGGCCAGATGCCCAACGCGCTTGGTGGTTTACTTGAATCCCTGGCTGGCCGCTTCCTTGTTGACGTCGGCGATCAGCTGCTTGCCGATCCGGCTTTCCATCTGCTGCTGCACCGGCAGCATGGCCTTGCGCCAGCTGGCTTTTTCGGCATCGGTCAGTGTCAGTATCGTGGTCTTGCCGGACTTGCGGATGTCGTCGAGCGCCTTGTCGTTGTCCTGCTGCGCCACCGCATTGGCATAGGTGGTCGCGCCCTTCATCGCGCCTTCCAGCGCGGTGCGGATGTCGGCC
>JAYUWF010000412.1:0-9293 GCA_043753685.1 Herminiimonas sp. | reverse complement strand
CTGCAATGGCTGCCATCTTCAGGTCTTCGCCCTTGATGCCGGCGTTGGCAATGTGCATGCCAGCCGCTCCCGCTTCTGCCGCGATCGACACCCCGGCGGCAATCACTCCCAGCACCGGGATCTTGTCCAGGACTGCCATTGCGATCGATACGGCATGGAGAATATCCTCGCCGACCTTCAGGAATGGACTGATCACTTTGCGCAAGAAATGATGCAGTTCTCCGCCCTTTTCCTTCTTCGTTTCCGGATCGTCGACCTGGCCGGCCTGCATGGCGGCGGCAGCGCTTTTTTCAGCTGGCGTCGATGCCGCGTGAACCGGTGGCAGCGGTGGCGGTTCCTTGTCCTTGGTCGTCGAATGCGCCAGGAAGGCATCCAGGTCGCCGGCCCCGATCTTGCCGTCGTCTGCAGATTTCAACAGGTTGCTCGAGTGGCCGTGTTTACCGTTATCGAGCATGCCAAACAACAGCGGATCGGCCAGGAGTTGCTCGGCTGCTTTCTTGACTTCCGGCTTGCTGTCGGGATTGTCGATGATTTTTTGCAGGGATTCGCGCGTCATGGTGGAGGAAAAAAAGACGTCCCGATTCGCGTCAAGCGTGGCAAGGGTGTCTTTTTCCTCGGCGTTAAGATAAACATTTTCCGAAATATTGTTCAACATGCTGGACCGCTTGACACCACCATCCGAACTCGGTTTTCCATCCTTGCCAGCGGTCATTCTGTCCCATGCTTCCGGATGGTTGCGATAGTACTGCGCTGCGGCGACGACCTGCGGCGGGCATTTCTTGCAACCCGCCTGGCCGTCGACGATCTTCGTGAGTACGTCGCGATTCATGTGGCCCGGCAAGTTGTCCGAGTAAAGATAGAACTCGCGCGCGGCGTCGTTCTCGGTCATTTCCCGCCCTTCCTTGGCGTTAGGATCATCCGAGGGTATGTAATTCATGACAAACATCTGAGCCTGCGTCTCGTTAAATTGCTTCATCGCCGGCGTGTTGCTGAAACGATCCAGATCCTTTGCGGAAGTAATGCCGTCGCAATGTGAGATGCCGCCACCTTTTCTGCCGGTATCAAGACAAACCGACAGCGTCGGATCCGACTGCAGTGCTTGTAACGCTGCTTTCAGATCGGGAGGCGTTTTTGGATCGTCGATTTTTTGCTGAATGTTATCGGCTGTGAGTGGAAACGCATCCCGATGGCGTTGTAGCACCGAGACAGTTCCCATTTGCGCGTCGGTGAGGGTCGGACGCTCGCCAGCCATCGCCATCTTCAGGTTCTTTGCCGCTTCCTTCAGGTCTGGCGGCGTGGTCGGATCGTCGATCATTTGCTGGATCGCCACCTCGGTCTGGTCCCCCGTGTCTTTATTGATCGGCATGAATTTTTGCATTTCCGCGTTGACCGCATCCTCGCCGATGGGCGCCACGCCCCCACCATCGACAGATGGCGTGCCAGTCTGCGTCACCATGGCGCTGAAAGGCGCGTCCAATTCGTCGGGCAACGCACCTTCGACAGGAGTCTGAGACGATGGGTCCAAGGGAAGAGAATCGGAAGAGCGAGCAGCGGTGTAGGAATAGGCAGCGATCGGGGCAGGCATGGCGTTCCTTTGGGATGGATGCGGTTTTTGCAAGTATGCGGATTCGGTGGCGGTGACGGCGCATTCACTGGGGGGACAAGTGCCATCGTAGGTTCAGTTGTCAGTGCGTTAAGCGCCCAAAACGAATAGTCGCTGGAAAATACGCAGCGCCAGCCGGATATTGTTGAGCACTGCCGTTGGGGATGATGCCGGTATCGGCCGTGGCGACGACCATTAAAAAGCGCCCCGCAGGGCGCTCGATGGTGCACTCAAAACTTGAACAAACCTATTTCAGCGACAGGACCCATTTCACCAGTGTGCGCGCTTCGGCTTCCGACACCTGGGCATTGGCAGGCATCGGTACCGCCCCCCAGGCGCCGCTCCCACCCTTGAGCACTTTCTGGGTCAAGCGCTCCTCGGCGCCGGCATCGCCGGCATATTTCGCCGCCACGTCCTTGTAGGAAGGCCCGATCAGTTTGTTGCCAACGGCGTGGCACGACATGCAGTTCTTGGCCTTGGCCAGATCAGCACTGGCAAACGCGGCAGGGGAAACCAGGCCGCTCAAAACAACGCTCAACAATAACAACCGTTTCATGTTCTTCTCCGAATCAGGAATGGCGAGACAAACTCCGCCGGCATCGCATTGTCGATCTACTATTGCGGTAACGCCACATCCTCGCCTGGGGTTGACAGCCCGGATTGACCGTTACACTCTTTCACCATATCCTCAGGCAACGGAGGACAGCATGCCACTCATCATCTTGATCGTTGCTTTGATTGCTTTAAAGTACTTCGAAGTCCGCTTCGTTGACAACCTGTCATGGTGGTGGATCGTCGGACTTGCCGTTGCGGCATTCATCTGGTTCGAATTCCTGGAAAGAATGTTTGGTTTCGACAAGCGCAAGGCATTCGAGCAACTCGACAAAGCACGCGAAGATCGTGTCAAAAATTCTTTCAAGAAAAAGAAATAGTGCGCGCCCGGTAGCTGTCGCAGCATCCAAACGACAATGGCCGGGACAATCCGGCCATTTTTCATTCGACCGATCACAATCGGGTCAATCGGTCACGGCGCCCTTGCTGGCCGACGACGTCAATGCTGCGAACTTGGCCAGGACGCCACGCGTGTAGCGTGGCGCCGGGGCCTTCCACAGGCTGCGGCGGCGCGCGATTTCAGCGTCGTCAACATTGAGTTGAATCAGTTGCTGATGGGCGTCGATGGTCACGGAATCGCCTTCGTTGACCAGCGCGATAGTGCCGCCGACAAACGCTTCCGGCGACACGTGACCGACGACCATGCCCCAGGTGCCGCCCGAGAAACGGCCATCGGTGATCAGGCCGACCGATTCGCCGAGTCCCTTGCCGATCAGGGCCGAAGTCGGCGCCAGCATTTCCGGCATGCCGGGGCCACCCTTCGGCCCCAGGTAGCGCATCACCAGCACGTCACCTGGCTTGATCCGGTCGGCCAGGATGGCATCCATGGCGGTGTATTCATCCTCGAATACTCGCGCCGGGCCGGTGATCACCGGATTTTTCAAACCACTGATCTTGGCCACGCAACCTTCAGGAGACAGATTGCCCTTCAGGATTGCCAGGTGCCCTTCCTTGTAAAGCGCATGTTCGATGGTCCGGATCACGTCCTGGCCGGCTGCCGGCTGGCTCGGCACGTCTGCCAGTTCTTCGGCCAGCGTGCGCCCGGTGATGGTCATGCAGTCACCATGCATCAGGCCTGCATCGAGCAGCATCTTCATGACTTGCGGAATGCCGCCGGCGCGATGCAGGTCGGTGGCGACATACTGGCCGGAGGGCTTCAGATTGCAGATCACAGGCACCTTCAGGCGCATGCGCTCGAAGTCGTCCAGGGTCCATTCCACGTCCGCCGCATGGGCGATCGCCAGGTAGTGCAGCACGGCGTTGGTCGAGCCGCCGGTGGCCATGATCACCGCCACGGCGTTTTCGATCGACTTGCGGCTGATGATGTCGCGCGGTTTCAGGTCGCGCTTGACGGCTTCGACCAGCACCCGCGCCGATTGCGCTGCCGAACCGGTCTTTTCATCGTCCGGATTGGCCATGGTCGAGGAATACATCAGCGACAGGCCAAGCGCCTCGAACGACGACGACATCGTGTTGGCGGTGTACATGCCGCCGCAGGAACCGGCCGACGGGCAGGCATTACGCTCGATGCCGTCGAAATCTTCCTGCGACATGCGGCCCATCGAAAATTCACCGACGGCTTCGAAGGCCGAGACGATCGTCAGGTCCTTGCCCTTCCAGTTGCCGGGCTTGATGGTGCCGCCGTAGACATAAATGCTGGGGACGTTGGTGCGGGCCATGGCGATCATTCCGCCCGGCATGTTCTTGTCGCATCCGCCGATGACCAGGACGCCGTCCATCCACTGGCCGTTGACCGCTGTCTCGATGCAGTCGGCAATGACTTCGCGCGAGATCAGTGAATATTTCATGCCTTCCGTGCCCATCGACATGCCGTCCGAAATGGTCGGCGTGCCGAATACCTGCGGATTGGCGCCCTCTTCCTTGATGGTGGCGATCGCGATGTCGGCCAGTTTCTGCAAACCGGAGTTGCATGGCGTAATGGTCGAATGGCCATTGGCCACCCCGATCATCGGATTGTCGAAGTCTTCCTTTTCATAGCCCATGGCGTAGTACATGGAGCGATTCGGGCTGCGTGAGACGCCCTGCGTGATGTTTTTCGAGCGACGATTGAAGGCCATGGTGATTTCCGACATGAATAAGAAGCCGATACAGTGCCTTGACCTCGGCACGGTGTCAAATTTCTGGTGAAATTATCATGTGCTGAGGTTCGCCTGCGATCCCGCGGCAAACCATACCGAGCCTGGTTTCAACCGGCATCAGCATCCCGCTTGTGCCACAATCTGTCTCGAATTTGACGCCGGCCGGTTCTGCCATCACACCTGCGCCCGCCGATGTCCTTGAACAGGACGGGGCTGGCGCAACTGCGTGGCGCTCGGTCGCTCCTCATGCATGGGTTTCCCGATTTTCTGCGAAAGAATAAACAATGCTGATTCACCCGATGCCTGATCCGATCGCCCTGGCCATCGGGCCGCTGGCAATCCGCTGGTACGGCCTGATGTACCTGCTGGCCTTTGCCCAGTTCATCGCCCTCGGCCGGCTCCGGATCCGCCAGGCGCACATCGCCCGGGCCGGCTGGCGCAAGGAGGACCTGGACGACATGCTCTTCTATGGCGTGCTGGGCGTGATCGTCGGCGGCCGTCTGGGTGAAGTACTGTTCTATGCGCCGGCCTACTACCTGTCGCATCCGCTGGAAATCTTCGCGGTCTGGAAAGGCGGCATGTCGTTTCACGGCGGCTTCCTGGGCGTGATGGCGGCCATGGCGATCTGGTCGCGCAAGACCGGACGGCGCCTGATGGACGTGATGGATTTCATTGCGCCCCTGGTGCCGCTGGGTTACGCCGCCGGGCGCATCGGCAATTTCATCAATGCCGAATTGCCGGGACGGGTCGCCGACGCCGGAATGCCCTGGGCCATGATCTGGCCGAACGTCGACCAGCTGCCGCGCCACCCTTCGCCGATCTACCAGGCGCTGGTCGATGGCCTGTTGCTGTTCATCGTGCTGTGGCTGTATGCACGCAAGCCGCGCCCGTATCTGGCGGTCAGCGGCGTGTTTGCGGCCGGTTACGGCTGTGCCCGCTTCTTCACGGAATATTTCCGGATTCCCGACTACGAGGTTTCGCTGGCCGGCATCACGATCTCCGCGGGTCAGATGCTGTCGCTGCCGATGATCGTGCTTGGCGTGGTGTTGCTAATCGTCGCGTATCGAAGCGACCGCGATGGTCGCAGCGCGCCGGCGCCAGTGCGCCCGCGGAACTGATGGTGTCGGACGTTCTGGTCAGGCGCGACGGCACCGTCGCCACCGTCACGCTGTCGAACACCGGCAAGCTCAATGCGATCGATGTCGCGATGTGGCGCGCGCTGGCCAAGCAATTCAATGCACTGTCGGCCGACGACAGCCTGCGCTGCGTGATCGTCTGCGGTGAGGCGGGGCAGTTCGCCGCCGGTGCCGACATCGCGGAATTTTCCCAGGTGCGCAGTACCTTGGAGCAATGTATTCTGTATCATACGGACATCATCGGCGAGGCGCTTGCCGCCATCGGTGACTGCCGCCATCCGACCATCGCGGCAATCGAAGGTGCGTGCGTCGGCGGCGGGCTGGAAATCGCCTGTGCCTGCGACCTGCGCATCGCCGCACCGGATGCCCGGTTCGGCATTCCGATCAACCGGCTCGGCTTTGCGCTGGCGCCGGGCGAAATGATGGGCTTGCTTCAGTTGGTGGGCAAGGCCGTGGCGCTCGAACTGCTACTGGAAGGACGGGTCATTTCCGCGGACGAAGCGCTGCAAAAAGGCCTGTTGACGCGGATTGTCGACGATGTTCCGGCCGCCGCCCAGGAATGTGCAGTCCGGATTGCCGATGGCGCACCACTGGCGGCACGGATGAACAAGTTGCTGATCAAGCGCCTGAGCGCCACGGCGTCGGCGCTGGACGAAGTCGAATTTCGCGCAGCATTCGCACCGCTGGCCTCCGATGATTATCGGGAAGGCGTGGCAGCGTTTCTGGCAAAACGCCGTCCCGTCTTCAAAGGGAAATAGCCGCAGAATTCGCAGTACGGGTAACGACCGCGCCTGAGCGCCGGACAAACCAATCTGGACGTTGCAGTCGCACACTGCAACCGACCGTCATTATAAAAACCAAGACCACGACTCATGAACGCAAACCTGTACGCCCTGTTCGCAACGCGCTTTCCCGAAGACCGTTCTGCCTGTTGCATCGAAACCGGCAGCGGCGCCCTGTATTCCTGGCAGGATGTCGAGCGCGCCAGCGGCCGCATCGCCAACCTGTTGCGCAGCCTGAACCTGCCGCCTGCGGCGCGCATTGCCGTGCAAGTGGAAAAGTCTGCGGAAGCGTTGATCCTTTACCTGGCGACGATTCGCGCCGGCTACGTCTACCTGCCGTTGAACAGCGCTTATCGCGCCGCCGAAATCGATTATTTCATCGGCAATGCGCAGCCCTCGGTGGTGGTCTGCGCGCCGGACAATTTCGGCTGGACTTCGAAGATCGCCTTCCAGCGCGGCACGGCTCATGTCTTCACGCTTGGCGACGACCGTACCGGCTCGCTGCTGGCTCGGGCGGCAGCCCAGTCGGACCATTTCGAGACGGTGCAATCGGCACCGGACGACCTGGCGGCGATCCTGTACACCTCAGGCACCACCGGGCGCAGCAAGGGTGCCATGCTGTCGCACGCTAATCTGGCGTCGAACGCCTTGACGCTGCAACGCGCCTGGCACTGGCAGCCGGGCGACGTGCTGCTGCATGCACTGCCGCTGTTCCATGTGCACGGCCTGTTCGTGGCATCGCACGGCGCGCTGCTCAATGGCAGCAAGATGATCTTCATGAACCGTTTCGATGCGCACGAGGTCGTCCGTCTGCTGCCACGTGCCACCATCTTCATGGGGGTGCCGACATTCTATGTGCGGCTGCTGACGGAGCCGACCTTCGATGCGGGTGCATGCCGTTCGATCCGGTTGTTCATTTCCGGCTCTGCTCCCTTGTTGCGTGACACCTTCGACAGTTTCAGGCAGCGCACCGGGCATGTGATCCTGGAGCGTTACGGCATGAGCGAAACCACCATGTTGACATCGAACCCGTATGACGGCGAGCGCCGTGGCGGCACCGTCGGATTGCCGTTGAAGGACGTGCGGGTCCGGGTCATGGATGAGCAGGGCCGCCCGTGCCAGGTCGGGGAGATCGGCGCGATCGAAGTCCAGGGACCGAACGTCTTCCAGGGCTACTGGCAGATGCCGGAAAAGACTGCCGAGGAATTCACGGTCGACGGATTCTTCCGCACCGGCGACGTCGGCCGCTTCGACGCCGACGGCTATCTGTCGATCGTCGGGCGTAGCAAGGACCTGATCATCACCGGCGGCTATAACGTCTATCCGAAGGAGATCGAATCGGTACTCGACGAAATGGATGCCGTGGTCGAGTCCGCGGTCATTGGCATACCGCATGTAGACTTCGGCGAAGCAGTCACCGCCGTCATCGTGCGCAAATCTGGCTCGGCAGTAACGGAGAGTGCCGTCATCGCCGAACTGAAAGCGCAGATCGCCAATTTTAAGGTGCCGAAACGGGTGCATTTCGTTGAAGACCTGCCGCGCAACACCATGGGCAAAGTGCAGAAGAACCTGCTGCGCGAGCGCTTCAAGGAATCTTGATCCGGGCCCGAGATCCGGGCCCGGCCGCTCGGGACCGCATCAACATTCGCCCAAAAGAAAAGCGGCTGCACGAATGCAGCCGCCTTGAATAAATTCCCGCCTGTGCCGCTTTGCCGGCATCCCGAACCAAAACGGTTCAAGGTGGTCACAGTTAGTTCAATTTCGGGTTCATCGGACTAGCGACGCGCACTCCCATCAAACAAAATTCCGCAACCGATGCGCATAAATGGTTCAAGGAATATATGGCAATGGCGAACACGGCAGGAGGTTTTAGTCTACTCTTCTCGAGAGGCATGTCAACCGGTTCACATGAAATTAAAAAAGGTTTTCTTGCGGCGTAAGCGCGCTATCCAGCACCGAATGCATCGCATGAATTTTTTGCTGGACCTGCGCCATCGTCAGGTCCGATAGCGGACCCTGGGGCGACTTCATCGCTAGCAGTTCGGCCGCGATGCCCAACGCCGCGATGACTGCGATGCGATCGTTGCCCTTGACCTTGCCGCCATCGCGGATCGCGCCGATCCGTTCATCGAGATACCGCACCGCCTGCTGCAGTTCGGCTTCTTCACCAGGCTTGCACGAGAGCTTGTAGCTCTGCCCCATGATGGATACGTCCAGCTGGCTCATCGACTGCCTCTCATTGGTTGCCAAAAGTGCAGCATGCGCAGGCCATCAAGCGAGCGCCTGCTGAGCCGTGTCGGTGACCTGTTCCTGCGGATCGGGTAACTGTTCGATCAATGCCGCCACGCGTTCCTGCGCCTGTTGCATGCGCTGCGCCAGTGCGCCGTTCTGCGCGCCGAGCGCGGCAGCATGGGCCCGCAGGTCGGCGTTTTCACGCCGCAGTGCATGCGCCAGATCGGCCAGTTCAGCGACTTTTTGTGCCAGCAGTTCGAAATCGGAAATCATTCCGCCACTATAGAGGCGCAACCGAATTGCCGTCAACAGATTCACGCACCATCAACATTTGCCTTTCGATACGCCGGGCATATACATTGCCAAGTCGAATGACCATCTGTTTCTCGACCGGCATCGCCATTTACGCTACAGTTCGAATCCACGGAAGTATCGTTAATGGCCCGTGGTCAACATGTTCCTTTAAAGCCTGGCGTATCCGTGACAAGGCGGGTTCGGTATCATGCGCCGCCAATCCCGGATGGAATTTCGCGGCGCGCGCGATGCAAAGCGGCCATCCGCGCCATTGAATTGTGGACGCTCCGCAGACGCGTCAGGAGAGGAACGACAGGACATGAGCAACGAAAGTGATACGGCAACCGGCGGCGACGCGATATTCACGCCGTTCAAGGTGCGTGTACTTCTGGTGGACGATCAGGTCATCATCGCCGAGGCAATCCGACGGATGCTGGCCGATGAACTCGATATCGAATTTCATTTCGTGGGCGATGCGCAGGCAGCGCTGGCCACGGCGATCAAGCTCAAGCCGACCGTGATCCTGCAGGACCTG
>JAYUWF010000411.1:0-3055 GCA_043753685.1 Herminiimonas sp. | reverse complement strand
ACTCGGCCGGGTCGACGGTGACCATCACTGTCGCCTGCTGTGCTGCGGCAAGGGCAGGGTTGGCGGTTTCGTTGATCAGCTTGAACACCGGGATAGGTCACGGCGGCAATCAGGCAACCTGCCATGATGATCATCTTGCGCCCGATCTTGTCGGACAGGGTACCGAAGACCAGGAAAAACGGCGTGCCCAGCAGCAGTGCCGCAGCGATCAGGATGTTGGCGGTCGGGCCATCCACTTTCAAGGTCTGGGTCAGGAAGAACAGGGCATAGAACTGGCCCGTATACCAGACCACGGCTTGACCGGCAGTCAGGCCGACCAGCGCCAGGATCACGATCTTCAGATTGCGCCACTGGCCGAAGGCTTCCGACAGCGGTGCTTTCGAGGTCGTGCCTTCGGCCTTCATCTTGGCAAACGCTGGCGACTCGTTCATCGACAGACGGATCCAGACTGACACGGCCAGCAGGAAGATCGATACCAGGAACGGAATGCGCCAGCCCCAGTCGGCAAAGGCTGCTTCGCCCACGGCGGTACGCACACCCAGGATCACCAGCAGCGACATGAACAGGCCCATGGTCGCCGTGGTCTGAATCCAGGAGGTGAACGCGCCGCGCTTGCCTTCCGGTGCGTGCTCGGCTACATACGTAGCAGCACCGCCGTACTCGCCGCCCAGCGCCAGGCCCTGCAGGATGCGCAGCGTGATCAGGATGATCGGCGCAGCGATACCGATGGAAGCGTAGTTCGGCAGGAGGCCGACGACGAAGGTCGATGCGCCCATGATCAGGATGGTGACCAGGAAGGTGTACTTACGGCCGATCATGTCGCCCAGGCGACCGAAGACCAGTGCGCCGAAAGGACGCACGATGAAGCCGGCGGCGAAGGCCAAGAGGGCGAAGATGAATCCGGTGTTGGGATCGGTGCCGGCAAAGAACTGCTTGGCGATGATCGCGGCAAGCGAGCCGTACAGATAGAAGTCGTACCATTCAAAAACGGTGCCGAGGGACGAGGCAAAAATCACCTTTCTCTCTTCGGCGGTAATGCCGCGCGCGGGAATCGCTACTGTGGCCATCTTGTCTCCTTTATAGTTGCTGTGGTTGCTGCGGGTACTTTTGTGTGGCGTCATGGCGTGACGCCGCACGGTTTTGTACAGGCGCAGTGTGCGGCCGGAAGCTTACGCAAATCTTGCTTGAAACTTACAGAAACTTACAGCGGGCGACGATGTTCGCGGCGTGCTCACATGCTCGAAGATTGCAACTTGCAACGGCCAGGATGGTCTGCAGCAGGCGAAGCCGAAACCGCAATTTTTGCGAACGACCGTACTAATCTTGTGCTATTCTGCCCGCTACCGGTTGCCCGTACACGCATGAAAATGCGGGCCCGCCAGGACGCACCACCACCGATCGCACCCATACCTATAACTTTGCCTTTCAGGAGACTTTCATGACCGACGCCGTCATCGTATCCACCGCTCGTACCGCCCTCGCAAAATCCTGGAAAGGCGCCTTCAACATGACCCACGGCGCGACTCTCGGCGGGCATGCCACGCGGGCAGCGATCGAGCGTGCCGGCATCGAGTCGGGCGAAGTCGAAGACCTGATCATCGGCTGCGCCACGCCGGAAGGCGCGACCGGCAGCAACATCGCGCGCCAGATCGCGATTCGCGCCGGCTGCCCCGTGACCACCGCCGGCATGACCATCAACCGTTTCTGTTCGTCCGGCCTGCAGACGATTGCCACGGCGGCGCAGCGCATCATCGCCGGCGAGGGCGACATCTACGCGGCAGGCGGCGTCGAATCGATCTCCTGCGTGCAACAGGAAGCCAATCACCACATGATCGTCGACGTCTGGTTGAAGCAGCACAAGCCGGAAATCTACTGGCCGATGCTGCAGACCGCCGAGACGGTCGCCAAGCGCTACAACATCAGCCGCGAGCGTCAGGATGCCTACGGTGTGCAAAGCCAGCAGCGCGCCTTCGCCGCCATGAATGCCGGCAAATTCAACGACGAAATCGTACCGATGACGACCATCATGGGCGTGGCCGACAAGGCCACCGGCATGCTGATCTCGAAAGAAGTAACGATCTCTGCCGACGAGGGCATTCGCGGCGACACCACCATCGAGGCAGTCTCGAAAATCCGTTCGGCGGTGCCGGGCGGCGTGATCTCGGCCGGTAATGCCAGCCAGTTTTCGGATGGCGCCTCGGTGGCCATCGTCATGAGCAGCAAGGTCGCCGAAGCCAAGGGTCTGAAACCGCTCGGCATTTTCCGCGGCTTTGCAATTGCCGGTTGCGAGCCGGATGAAATGGGTATCGGCCCGGTGTTCGCGATTCCCAAGCTGTTGAAAAAAGCCGGTCTGAAAGTCGAAGACATCGATCTGTGGGAATTGAACGAAGCCTTCGCCGTCCAGGTGCTGTATTGCGCCGACACGCTCGGCATTCCGCTGGACCGCTTGAACGTCAATGGCGGCGCGATCGCGGTCGGCCATCCTTACGGCGTGTCGGGCGCACGCCTGACCGGCCATGCCCTGATCGAAGGCAAGCGCCGCGGCGCCAAGTTCGTGGTCGTCACGATGTGCATCGGCGGCGGCCAGGGCGCGGCAGGACTGTTCGAAGTCTGCTGATCGGCAGTTGATCCGGGCGCCTGGGGCTGGCAACGGCACGGGCGCCTACTGCATCGCAGCTCGCCGGAGATTTCATGCAATGCCGGCCTCAATTCGTTGCAGCTTTATTCCTGTATCGACCTCATCAGGGCAGCCCCCATGCAATCGAAGATTCTTTCCCGCCGCGACCTCGACTTCCTGCTTTATGAATGGCTCGACGTCACGTCGCTGACGGCCCGTGCCCGCTACGCCGATCATTCGCGCGAAACCTTCGATGCCGTGCTCGACACGTGCGAGCAGATCGCGGTCGACCTGTTCGAGCCGCATAACAAAAAGAACGACCAGCACGAGCCGCATTTCGATGGCGAGCGGGTCTCCATGATCCCCGAAGTCAAGGCGGCGCTCGACGTGTTTTCCGCAGCCGGGCTGATGGCAGCCGGCCAGGATTATGCGATGGAG
>JAYUWF010000410.1:0-3058 GCA_043753685.1 Herminiimonas sp. | reverse complement strand
AACAGGCTGACATTGAAGGCTTGTAAATAGGGAGCCAGTGACGCACCTCCGGATAGTGCCGCGCGGCTGATATCGAGCCCGTAGTGTTCGATAGAGTTAAAAATACGCAGAGAAGTCTCGGATGAATTGCGCGACATGATCACGACTTCGACGAAGCGCTGATCGGTCAGGGCATTGAGCTTCAAGAGTGCCCGCACCAGCGCGAAGCCGGCGCCGAGTTTCAGGATCTGGTCTTCATTGTCGAGCTGATGGCTGCGATACGCGTCCAGGCCATCGGCGCGGAAGATCGCTTCTTCCGCTTCCAGATCGAACAGGGCGCGGGATGAAATTCCCACCACCAGGAGATTGTTCAGGGAGACTGGCATGGGGCAAATGATTCCAGAAAAAATACAGACATCCAGGGCGCGCCGAGGTGCGCAGCGATGGCCGCAAACCAGATCGCATCGGCATTATTTTCTGGAATGGTACTGCATCGGGAGGCGACCGATGCAAAGTCCGGTTGCGCCGCTGCCACCACGCTCTGGCGGGTGCCGCCACTACCAGCCTCAAGCCTGGCTTGAAGCTGGTGCTTACTGCTGGATCAGGTAGGTGGAGATGATTGCCTTGATGTACTCGCGGGTCTGCGGCGGATTCAGGGGCCGGCTCAACGCCTGGTGGCCACCGACGATTGCCAGGTAAAACAGGGATGCCAATGCCCCGGCGGTTTTTGCATTGCCGGTCAGTCGCGCGAACTTTTGTTCGAACGGTTCCATGCGCATGCGGTCGACCTTGACCAGCATGGCTGCGACTGCCGGATCGCGGTCCATTTTCGTAAGCGAAGAAGATTAACTAAAAGCATTGATTCTTGACACGCTTCGACCTGAGCATCGGCCCCAGTGTCGATGTCGTGAACCCGGCCGGCGAGCAGTTCGACCCCGCGCAGCGCAAGATGGCGCCGGTGCTGGTCACAGACGTGACTGCCGACATGCGCCTGATGCAGGAAGAGATTTTCGGGCTGGCCGGGTTCGTAGCCGTGGCAGCCGGATGCATTTGTCGGACGACGGGAATAAACCTGATCGAAACAGCAGGGGGGGCAAAGCAGAAAACAGATGAGTGGTTATTGAAAGAACGCCTTGTTTCATACCGCCTTGACCCGTCACCATGCATTTTTCGTTGCTTCATTAAAAAATCGTTTCTCCATTGCGGATCTTTCGGCAATAATCGATCCGAGGAAGTTTTTGAGAAAGCTGCAACCTTGTGCCTTACACCAATCAAGAAAATTATCTGGCATTCAGACGTCGATTAATTTCCGGATTCTGCCTTTTGGTTGCTCTTTTAATATTTTCCTTTTCCTGGAAAATATACGCCTCGTACGAAAGCGATCGGGAAACGGCAAGATCCCAGACCAAGAACTTTGTCCAGGCAATGAGTGCGCACGTTGTAGGCGCCCTGCAAGTCATCGATCTTTCACTTGCCAGCTTCGGCGATGCAATCAAAGCGCTCGACACCGAATCGACGCTTTCGCCGGAAGCAATCAAACGATTGCTTCTGACACATGGTCGTGTTTCTGACACCAGCTTCTGGGTAATTTTCATCGACCCGCAGGGCCGTGGCGTTGCGGCGTCGAACAACTTGCCTATCGGTGGCGTTTCGTATGCTGACCGTGCTTATTTCTCCACCCATGTACAGAACGCAGAAAGCGGCTTGTTTATCGGTGGTCCCGAAATTGGCAGGGTGTCAAAGCGACGAATTTTCTTCTTGAGTCGTCGCGTCACGTCTGCCACTGGAAAATTCTTGGGTGTTGTCGCCGCGCCGGTGGACGCGAGCGTCTTCGCCAACGTCTTTGCCAATGCTCTGTTTCAACCGGCTCTTTCCATCACGCTTGCGCATGCCGACGGCAAAATCATTGCCCGGGCACCGAAGTTCGACGAATCCTTCGGGGCCAGTATTGTCGGTACGACGTTCTTCAAGCAGATGGTTACCGCGCCCAGCGCGACATACGAGGCCAAAAGCCTGATTGATGGTGACACCCGGATCTATTCTTACAAAACCATCGAAAACATGCCGCTTGTCCTGTCCGTCGGCATGGCAAGCCAATCCTGGAAGACCGGTCTGGTCGACGACCTGCTGGTGGCCACCATCGGCCTGGTCGTCATCATCGCGGTGCTCTTTTTCAGTGGGACTTTCGCGTTACGCAGTTATCAGCGGATGGCACGCAGTGAAGGGGACCAGCGACGTCTGAACGCCGAGCTCCTGGCGGCCAAGGAAGGCCTGGCCGCCAGCGAACGACGCACCCGGATGATTACCGACAATCTGCCGGCGCTCATTGCCTATATCGACTCGAACGGTCGTTATGTTTTTCACAATTCCTTTTACCGTCACATCAAGGGCATCGATGTCAACACCATGCTCGGTAAAACCATGCGTGAGGTCTATAGCGAAGAAGACTACGCTTTGGTGAAAAACGAGGTCGAGCAAGCCATGACGGGCCAACGCGTTGCATTCGAACGGTCTGTCACGCGTGACGGTGCGGAAAGATATTTCAAATTCGAGTACACCCCGGATTTCGATGCGGCGGGAAGAGTTGTCGGTGTGTATTCAATGGTCACCAACGTGACCGACATGAAGCGGGTGCAAAATCAGCTTGCCCTGCTTGCGCGCATTGACACGTTGACCGGCTTGCCAAACAGAAGCTACCTGTATGAGCGGCTGGGCGAAGCGATTGCCCGCAGTCGTCGCAATGGCACCACGCTTGCCTGTCTGTACCTTGATCTTGACTGTTTCAAGCAGGTCAACGACGCGCTGGGCCATGCAGGCGGTGACGCCTTGCTGACGCAATTCGGAGCGCGGTTGCAACGATGTGTACGCCAGACCGACATGGTGGCGCGTCTGGCTGGTGATGAATTTGTCGTCGTCGTGGAAGGCTTGGAACAGCCCGAAGGAGCGAAATACGTCGCCGCCAAAATAATCCAGGCAATGCAGGTTCCCTTCACCCTGACAGGCAACGATCGAATGGTCACGACCAGCATCGGTGTGGCGATTGCCAACGAACAAACGGATGATCCGGACGCTTTGCTAC
>JAYUWF010000409.1:0-3070 GCA_043753685.1 Herminiimonas sp. | reverse complement strand
TCGCTGGTATGCCGGCCTTTGGCAGGCGCGGCTCGCGACCTTCCATGATGTCGTTGATCTGATCCGCATCGATGGTTTCCCATTCCAGCAGGGTCTTGGCCATGACTTCGACCTTGTCCCGATTGTCTTCCAGCAGCTGGCGCGACAAGGCGTACTGGCCGTCCAGGATACGGCGGATCTCGGTATCGACTTTTTGCTGGGTGGCTTCCGAGACGGTCTTGGCCGACATGCGGCCGAAATAGGCATCCTGCTCGGTGTCTTCGTAGACCATCGTGCCGAGGCTTTCCGACATGCCGTAGCGTGTGACCATGGCACGCGCCAGCTTGGTGGCCCGCTCGAAATCGTTGGAGGCGCCGGTCGACATCTGGTGCATGAAAATTTCTTCGGCAATCCGGCCGCCGAAGAGGATCGCGATCTCTTCCAGCATCTTGTCCTTGTACATGTTGACGCGATCGTGTTCCGGCAATTGCCAGGTCAGGCCGAGCGCAAAACCGCGCGGCATGATCGTGACCTTGTGCACCGGATCGGCCTTCGGCAACAGCTTGGCGACCACGGCATGGCCGGATTCGTGGAAGGCGGTATTGCGCCGCTCTTCTTCGCGCATCACGGCCGACTTGCGTTCCGGGCCCATGACGATCTTGTCCTTGGCATCCTCGAAATCCTGCATTTCCACCAGCCGCTTGCTGCGCCGGGCGGCGAACAGCGCTGCCTCGTTGACCAGGTTGGCCAGATCCGCGCCGGAGAATCCCGGTGTACCGCGCGCCAGGATGTCGGCCTTGACGTCGGGCGCGATCGGAACCTTGCGCATGTGGACATACAGGATCTGCTCGCGGCCGCGGATGTCGGGCAGGCCGACCATCACCTGGCGGTCGAACCGGCCCGGGCGCAAGAGCGCCTTGTCGAGCACGTCTGCGCGGTTGGTCGCGGCGATGACGATCACGCCGGAATTGGCTTCGAAACCATCCATCTCTACCAGCAACTGGTTCAGGGTCTGTTCGCGCTCGTCGTTACCGCCGCCCATGCCGGCGCCGCGATGGCGGCCGACGGCGTCGATCTCGTCGATGAAGATGATGCAGGGCGAATGCTTTTTCGCGTTTTCGAACATGTCGCGCACCCGCGAGGCGCCGACGCCGACGAACATTTCGACGAAGTCCGAACCGGAAATCGTGAAGAACGGTACCTTCGCTTCGCCGGCAATCGCGCGTGCCAGCAGTGTCTTGCCGGTACCGGGCGGGCCGACCATGAGCACGCCACGCGGAATGCGGCCGCCGAGTTTCTGGAATTTTGTCGGATCGCGCAGGAAATCGACCAGTTCCGAGACTTCTTCCTTGGCTTCGTCGCAACCGGCGACGTCGGCAAACGTCACCGTATTGCTGGCTTCATCGAGCATGCGCGCCTTGGAGCGGCCGAAAGAAAATGCGCCGCCCTTGCCGCCGCCCTGCATCTGCCGCATGAAGAATACCCACACGCCGATCAGGAGCAGCATCGGAAACCAGGAAATGAAGATCTGCGACAGGAAGGATTGCTCTTCCGGCTGCTTGACGTCGAACTTGACACCGTTGCTGACCAGGTCGCCGATCAGGCCGCGGTCCAGGTACGTGATGGCCGTCTTGATCTTCTTGCCATCCTGGGTGGTGGCGACGATGCTGCGGTCTTCGATGGTCGCATCCTTGACATGCTTGGCCTTGACCTCGTCGAGGAAGTCCGAATAGGCGACCAGCTGTGCACCGGAAGACAATCCGCGGCCATCGAACTGCTTGAAGACCGTGAAGAGCACCAATGCGATGACCACCCAGATGGCAGCCTTGGAAAACATATTGTTCACTAGAACTCCTTAAGCGCAGCTTCGACGCGAAACGCGCATGCGACACGAGCAACCAAGCGTGCTGCCATGGGTAATTCAGGCAGTGGCGCTACCACGTATTCGCTGGATTCTACCCGGAATACGGGCCATTTGCTCAGTTTGATATCGGCTCAAAGCCATTGAAAATCAAGGGTGTATGACCGATTAATGCGGATTCTTCAGGGTTTTCCCCAACAAAAATATTTCGGAAGATTTGTCCCGGCTGGCTTTTGGCTTCTTGGACGCGACGGTTTTGAACTCTTTTTTGAATTTTTCGACGATCTGACTATAGCCCTGACCGTTGAAACATTTGACGAGCAAGGCACCTGAAGGTTTCATGTGCAGCTGGGAAAACTCGACCGCCAGGTCGATGATGTGTTCCATTCGCGCCGCATCGGCCGTTGCTATTCCTGAAAGATTCGGCGCCATGTCGGACAGTACCAGGTCGACCTTGCGGCCTTCCAGCAGCACTTCCAGTTGCCGCAGGACCCGCGCTTCCCGAAAATCGCCCTCGATGAAATGCACGTCGGCGATCGGCTCCATCGGCAACATGTCCAGTCCGATGATCATGCCGTCGATGCCGCCGCCGGCCTTGCCGGCCAGTTTGTTGCGCGCGTACTGCGACCAGCTGCCCGGGGTGGAGCCGAGATCGACGATGATCTGCCCGGGCCGGATCAGCTTTTCGGATTCGTCGATTTCCTTGAGCTTGTAGGCGGCACGCGCCCGATAACCCTCCTTCTGCGCCAGCTTCACGTATGGGTCGTTGATGTGGTCATGCAACCAGTTTTTGTTTAATTTGTTCTTTGCCATTGACGTAGAATACCGTTTTAAAAGGATTTTTATGTTGAAATTAAGCCCCGTCGAGCGCGCTGCATTGCGCGCCGACGCTCATCCGCTGAATCCTGTCGTGATGATTGGCGAAGCCGGATTGACGCCAGGCGTACTCAAGGAAATCGACGCCAGCCTGAATTCGCACGGCTTGATCAAGGTCCGTGTGTTCGGCGACGACCGCGATGCACGGACCGCGATGTACGAGACGATCTGCGAACAGTTGAAGGCAGCCCCGGTGCAAAAAATCGGCAAGCTGTTGGTCTTCTACCGTCCGAAGGCGGAAGAAGTCAAGGAACGCAGCGGCAAGTCCGGCACGGGCATGCGCGAAGTCACCGTCGTCAAGCCCAGCCCGAGTGGAACAAAGCGGCCGTCGGTCACGAAGGTCATGGTCAAGGG
>JAYUWF010000408.1:0-3082 GCA_043753685.1 Herminiimonas sp. | reverse complement strand
CACCGGTAACGCCAACGCCGGCACGGGTGATTCCGGTCTCGCCGACGCCAATGCCACCTGCGCCGCGCTGGCCGACCTGCTGGCCTGCGAGCGCGCGCAGATCCTGCCATTCTCGACCGGCGTGATCCTGGAGCCGCTACCAGTGGCGCGCATCACCGCCGGGCTGCCGGCGGCGCTGGCCAACCTGAAGGCCGACAACTGGCTGGCAGCGGCCGAAGCCATCATGACCACCGATACCCAGCCCAAGGCTGCTTCGCGTACGGTCGTGATCGCCGGTGAAACGATCACGTTGACCGGCATCAGCAAGGGCGCCGGCATGATCCGTCCCAACATGGCGACCATGCTGGGCTTCCTGGCGACCGACGCCGGCGTCTCGCAATCGCTGCTGGAACACCTGGTCAAGACCGCGGCAGACCGCTCGTTCAATTGCATCACCATCGATGGCGACACCTCCACCAATGACTCGTTCATCCTGATGGCCACCGGCGCCGCCCGGTTGCGCATCACCGATGCCGAATCGCCGGAATTTGCCCTGCTGTCCGACGCCGTGATTTCACTGTCGCAGGAACTGGCGCAAATGATCGTGCGCGATGGCGAGGGCGCGACCAAGTTCATCACGATTACCGTCGAAGGCGGCGCGAATGTGGAGGAATGCCGCAAGATCGGTTATTCGATCGGCCATTCGCCACTGGTCAAGACTGCGTTCTTCGCCTCCGACCCGAACCTGGGGCGGATCCTGGCGGCGATCGGATATGCCGGTATCGACGACCTGGATGTCTCGAAGCTCGACATGTATCTGGACGACGTCTGGGTTGCAAAGAATGGTGGACGCAATCCCGATTACAAGGAAGCCGATGGCCAGCGCGTCATGAAGCAGAGCGAAATCGGCATCACCGTCAAGCTCGGCCGTGGGGATGCGGCCGCCACCATCTGGACCTGCGACCTGTCGCACGACTACGTGACCATCAACGCCGACTATCGGTCATAACAGCGGCAGCCGACGATGACCCAACTCGACCAATTTCTGATCCGCGCGGAAGCCCTGATGGCGCGCCTCGAACTGCTGGTGCCGGCGGCGCAGCCGGCACCCGACTGGCATGCCGCCACCGCATTCCGCTGGAGAAAACACAACGGCCACAACGGCCGCGGCATGCTGCAGCCGGTGGCCCACATGGCGCCGATTGCGCTGTCCGACCTGCACAACATCGGTCCGCAAAAGCACGTGATCGAACAAAACACTTTGCAGTTCGTCGCCGGTGCCCCCGCCAACAACGTGCTGCTGACCGGCGCGCGCGGCACCGGCAAGTCGTCCCTGATCAAGGCCTGCTTGAACCAGTATGCCGAACAAGGACTGCGCCTGATCGAAGTCGACAAGGCCGACCTGGCCGACCTGCCCGACATTGTCGACCTGGTGGCGGCGCGTCCCGAGCGCTTCATCATCTTTTGCGACGACCTGTCCTTCGAAGAAGGCGAGCGCGGCTACAAGGCATTGAAGGTCGCGCTCGACGGCAGCATCGCCGCCCAGTCCGACAACGTGCTGATCTATGCGACCTCCAACCGGCGCCACCTGCTGCCGGAAAAAATGTCCGACAACACCAGCTACCAGCACACCGACGACGGTGATCTGCATCCGGGCGAAACCGTCGAAGAAAAGATTTCGCTGTCCGAGCGCTTCGGCCTGTGGGTCTCGTTCTATCCGTTCAAGCAGGATGATTACCTGGAGATTGCCAACCACTGGCTGGCGCATTTTGGTTGTGGCCCCGAGGACATCGCCGCTGCCCGTGGCGACGCTTTGCGCTGGGCGTTGCAACGCGGTTCGCGCTCGGGTCGGGTCGCCTGGCAATTCGCCAAGGATCACGCCGGCAAGATCGCGCGTCCCGAGTCTGCGGAATGAGCCGGCATTGAGCACCACGCTGGCAATGTCGGCGGCGACACCGGTGCAACCGATCGATGTCGCGGTCGGCATCCTGATCCGCCCCAACGGCGACATCCTGCTGGCCCAGCGCCCGCCCGGCAAACCCTACGCGGGCTATTGGGAATTCCCGGGCGGTAAAGTCGAGCCCGGCGAACCGATCCTGGCGGCCTTGAAACGGGAATTCATGGAAGAACTCGGCATCGAGGTGCTTGCCGCCGAGGCCTGGTGCGGTGTCGAGCACGTCTACGAACATGCCCACGTTCGCCTGCATTTCTACCTGAGCCGGCAGTGGCGCGGCGAGCCGAAGAGCCTGGAAGGGCAGGCGTTTGCCTGGCAAGGCGGGCTGGAAGTCACGCCGGTGCTGCCGGCGACGATTCCGCTGCTCGACGCCTTGAACGACGTGCGCGGGGAATTTCAGATCAGGATTTGAGCGGGCCCAGGCGGACCTGAGCGGCCGAGCGTGTCGCGGTCGGCAGGCGGGGAAACTTCGGTCAGCGCGGCGCGTCCGGTTCGTCCGGATCGATATCCTCGGCGGGATTGACCGCCGGAATCACGTATTTTTCCTCGGCCCAGGCGCCCAGGTCGATCTGCTTGCAGCGCTCGCTGCAGAAGGGCCGGTACTTGCTGGCCTCGTTCCATTCGACTTTCTTGCCGCAGGTCGGGCAATCGACTATCGCAACCATCGTTCCACTCAATATCTCAGAAACTGCACAGAACCAGTTCGAACGGCACGTCGCCTTCGAATGGCTTCGGTTTCATGTCGCCGCCCTGCGAGGTAAAGCGCACCCACAGCATGTACTTGTTGGCGGAGATTTCGGGAATGGCGCCCAGCGAGTGGTCCAGCGTCAGCCGCAGCATCTGGTAGACCTTGCCCTGCAACATTTGCTGATAGCTGCCTGCGACCGCCACGATCTCGCTGCTGCGGCCGGATTCGCGCAACAGGCGCAGCACGATCGAAATCGCATCGAACAGCGGCAGCAACGGCATGAACCATGCGGAAATGTCGGCATAGCGCTTCTCGGCCGGCTGGTGCTGCCAGGCGTAATAGGACGGCAGATCGAATTCGCAGGCGCCGCCCGGAATGATGGTGCGGCCGCGGATGCTCATGAGCCATTCATTGTCGCGCACGTTCTGGCCGGTCTTGCCTTGCGAGCCCATCAGGGCCGT
>JAYUWF010000407.1:0-3113 GCA_043753685.1 Herminiimonas sp. | reverse complement strand
TTTTCCTGGGCCGAGAACCAGGTGCTGGTCTGCGTCAAGTCGGTGCCGCTCGGCCAGGTCGCCGGCCAGCGTTTGCTGCTGTCGCTGCGGCCCGAACTGGAAGCTGCGGCACTGGCGGTCCAGGCGCTCGCCGACGACGATCTGTGCAACTGGGCACCGGGCCTGTCGCTGCTGTCGATGCAACATGAAACGCAGTACAGCCGGTTGTATCGTTCATGACCATCGTTCATGACCATCGCTCATGACATCCATTTCTGAATTCTCCCGATTTCATTCCTATTCCCGAAAGCTTTGATATGACAACGACTCCCAATCCCCTGCGCGTCGGCATCGGCGGCCCGGTCGGCTCTGGCAAGACCGCCCTGTGCGAAATGCTGTGCAAGGGCATGCGCGACGACTATGAAATGGCCGTCATCACCAACGACATCTATACCCGCGAAGACATGGAAATCCTGTTGCGTGCCGATGCATTGCCGGCGGCGCGGCTGATGGGCGTGGAAACCGGTGGCTGTCCGCACACGGCGATCCGCGAAGATGCCTCGATCAACCTCGAAGCGATCGCCCGCATGAGCGCGGATTTTCCGCAGCTCGACCTGATCCTGCTGGAGTCCGGCGGCGACAATCTGGCGGCGACCTTCAGCCCGGAACTGTCGGACCTGACGATCTACGTGATCGACGTGGCCGGCGGCGAAAAAATCCCGCGCAAGGGCGGGCCCGGCATCACCCGGTCGGATCTGCTCATCATCAACAAGACCGACCTGGCACCCTACGTCGGCGCCGATTTGGCGGTGATGGCGCGCGACGCAAAACAGCAGCGCGGCGAGCGGCCGTTCCTGTTCACCAATCTGAAAACCGGCGATGGCGTGGCCGAGGTAATCGACTTTATTTGCCGCGAAGGCTTGCTGGATCACGTGCGCATCTGAGCACCGGTCGCCCATTTCATTCCTGCAAAAAGTGTCGCGCAAAGGCTTTCCATAATTTCAACCCGGCCCTATCATGATCCGGTCGTCAAACAATTTAAAACAGGGAGATACGATCATGCGGGACATGCCCAAAAGTAACAGATTCCGAAGCAAGCGACGCCTGCTTTCCACCGCAGCGCTGGCGGCGGCCGCATGCGGCAGCCTGTTCATCTACGGTTGCGGCGGCAATTCCGACAGCGGCTATGCGGATTGCGCGCAGCTGCTCGACGGCAGCAGCGTCACGGTCGGTTCCGGCCTGGCAGGCGATCCTTCGGCGCCGGAGCCTGCGTCAGGTTACCGTGCCAAGAACCTGGTGACGGCAAAATCGTACATGGTCGTGACCGCCAATCCGCTGGCCTCGAAAGCCGGCTGCGAAATCATCAAGCGCGGCGGCACCGCGGTCGACGCCGCTGTTGCGGTGCAAGCCGTGCTGGGCCTGGTCGAGCCTCAATCCTCGGGCCTCGGCGGCGGCGCGTTCATGCTGCACTACGATGCGAAAACCAAGAAGGTCGAATCCTACGATGGCCGCGAGACGGCGCCTGCCGCTGCGACCCAGGATTACCTGCGCTTCATCAGCGCCACCAACACAGCGCCGCCGGCGCCGGTCGTCTCGGCACCGGAATCGGGCGCCTCGTTCAACCTGTTGCGCCAGAGCGGACGCTCGGTGGGCACGCCGGGCGCGGTACGGATGCTGGAGCTGGCACAACGCGAACACGGCCGCTTGAACTGGCAGGAGCTGTTCGGCGCCGGCATTCAACTCGCAACCGACGGCTTTCCGATCGGCGGACGGATGTCCGACGCCATCGCCGGTTCGCAAGCGCTGCTACAGACCGATCCGGAAGCGGCTGCCTATTTCCTCAATGCGAACGGCACACCCAAGACGCTCGGCACCACCATCAAGAATCCGGCCTATGCCGCGACCCTGAACCAGCTGTCGACAATCGGCGCCAATGCTCTCTATACCGGTCCGATTGCCGAAAGCATCGTCAAGAAAATCAAGCTCACCAGCGGCGGCTCGCCGGCCTTCACGATCTCGCCGGGCCTGACGGAATTGAGCGACCTGGCCAATTACCAGGCCAAGAAGCGCGACCCGGTCTGCACCACCTACCGCATCTACTGGGTATGTGGCATGGGTGCGCCTTCCTCGGGCGGCATCACGGTTGCCTCGGCGTTGGGCGTGCTCGAAAACTTCGACATGGCCAGCCTGAAACCGACGGCGCTTGATATCAACGGCGGCAAGCCGACCGTGCTCGGCGTGCATTACGTCAGCGAGGCCGAGCGGCTGGCCTATTCGGATCGTAACAAGTACATCGCCGATACAGACTTCGTGCCGCTGCCAGGTGGCTCGCCAGCGGCATTGGTCGACAAGGCCTACCTGAAAAGCCGGGCCGGCCTGATCAGCCCAACCCGCAGCATGGGCACCGCGACCGCCGGTGTGTTTGCCTTCAACCCGCAGGGCATCAGCGCCACCGAGGGCAAGGGCACGACCCACATGACGATCGTCGACCGCGATGGCAATACGGTGGTCATGACAACCACCATCGAGAGTTCGATGGGATCGTTCCGGTTCACCAACGGCTTCCTGCTGAACAATCAGCTCACCGATTTTTCGGTCTTGCCGTCGGACGCTACGGGCATCATCGCCAACCGCATCCAGGGCAACAAGCGTCCACGCAGTTCGATGGCGCCGACCCTGGTGTTCAAGATGAACGCGGATGGCACGATGGGTGACTTCCTGATGGGCACCGGTTCGCCGGGCGGCTCCACCATCATCCAGTACGTGACCAAGACCGTGGTCGGCGTACTCGACTGGGGCCTCGATGCGCAGCAAGCAACCTCGATGATCGACTTCGGCGCCGCCAACAGTCCAACCACCAACGTCGGCGGCGAGCATCCGAATGTCAACATCTCGGTGCCTGCCGGTGGCATCGCGGGTGGCAACGATCCGTTGGTCACCGGTCTGCGCGCATTGGGTCATACGGTGAGTGTGGCCGCCCAGAGCAGCGGTATCGGCACCATCACCCGGGTCACGCGCAACGGTGCCACCGTGCTGGAAGGCGGCGCCGATCCGCGCCGCGAGGGGATTGTGCTGGGGAATACGTACAAGCCCTGAAGTTCGGGCAGTTTGATGGTGCGGGACTGCGGTCCCTG
>JAYUWF010000406.1:0-3131 GCA_043753685.1 Herminiimonas sp. | reverse complement strand
CCGGTCTGCGCGATGCGGCCGATGTCGTTGCGCGCCAGGTCGATCAGCATCACGTGCTCGGCGATTTCCTTCGGATCGGCCAACAACTCCCGGCCCAGTTCGGCATCCAGCTCCGGAGTCGAGCCGCGCGGACGCGTACCCGCCAGAGGGCGGATCGTGACTTTTTTCTGCGCCGGATCGTCGCTGCCCGCCAACGTCTCGTTGCGCACCAGGATTTCCGGCGAGGCGCCAACGATCTGCATGTCGCCGAAATTATAAAAATACATGTACGGCGATGGATTCAGCGAGCGCAGCGCGCGATACAGCGTCAATGGCGAATCGACATACGGTTTCTTGATGCGCTGGCCGATCTGCACCTGCATCAGGTCGCCGGCCATCACGTATTCCTTGGCCTTGGCGACTGCCTTCAGATAAGCATCTCGGGTGAAATCACGGATCGTGTCGGTGCGCACCGAGGCCGAAGTTACCGGCACGTCGACCGCCCGGCGCAGCATCGCCCGCAAGTCTTTCAACCGCTGGCGTGCGCGCGAAAACGCTTCCGCCTGGGTCGGGTCGGCATACACGATCAGGTACAGCTTGCCGGACAGGTTGTCGATCACTGCCAGTTCTTCAGTCACCAGCAGCTGGATGTCGGGCAGGCCAAGGTCGTCGCGCGGCGTCGAACCGGCCAGCCGCTTTTCGATATGCCGCACCGTGTCGTAACCGAAGTAGCCGGCCAGTCCACCGCAAAAGCGCGGCATGCCAGGGCGCAGCGCGACCTTGTAGCGTGCCTGGAAGCGGGCGATGAATTCGAGCGGATTGCCCTCGTCGGTTTCGATCACGCTGCCGTTTTTCAGCACCTCGGTGCGCTCGCCGAAGCTGCGCAACATGGTCGATGCCGGCAGGCCAATGAAGGAATAGCGGCCGAAGCGCTCGCCGCCGACCACCGATTCGAGCAGGAATGTGTTCTTGCCGGTGTTCTGGGTCTGCGCCAGCTTGAGATACAGCGTCAGCGGCGTTTCGAGATCGGCGAAGGCTTCGGCGATCAGGGGAATGCGGTTGAAACCTTGCGCTGCAAGGGATTTGAATTCGAGTTCAGTCATGGTTCTCTCCAGGCCGCCGGCGCTGCCGTGCGGTGGGGTGGTCTAAAAAACGCGTCAGGCGCCAGAGGAGCCTGTGCAGTATCCCGGCAGCGAATCGGAAGATCGGTGTGCGGGGGTGCGGTCGTCGACTGCGGAAGGTGCAGCAGTCGATCAGTTCGCCTGCGAATGCCAGCGTCGCCAGAGCCAGGCCTCAGGAGCGCCAGGTCGGGAAGCGGTGCGTTTTTGATCGAGAAACATCATGTGCGAAGAGGGTGGGGAAATCGGGACCGCCGGCGATAGACCTGCATTCACAGGCAGGCCCGTACCGGGCGGTCTTGAAACTATACCATCGGAAAGGACGCAGTGTACAGCTTGCGGGCCGGCGCAGTGCTGGGCCGTACACGGACCGACGCCGTGGCAGTAGTGGTTCAACAGCTTGTCAGACGCCGGCCAGCTCGCGCCGCATGGCATCGATGACCGGCTTGTAATCGGGTTTGCCGAAGATTGCCGAACCGGCCACGAAAGTGTCGGCGCCCGCCTTGGCCGCGGCGGCGATATTATCGATCTTGATGCCGCCATCGACTTCCAGCATGATGTCGCGCCCGCTCTGGTCGATCAGCGACCGCACGGCAGCGATCTTTTGCAGCGCATGCGGAATGAACGATTGCCCGCCGAAGCCCGGATTGACCGACATGATCAGGATCAGGTCGATCTTGTCCATGACGTGTTCCAGATAATGCAGCGGCGTGCCCGGATTGAAGACCAGGCCGGCCTTGCATCCCTGGTCGCGGATCAGCTGTAGACTGCGGTCCAGATGCTCGGAGGCTTCCGGATGAAAGCTGATGATGTTGGCGCCGGCTTTCGCAAAATCGGGAATGATGCGGTCGACCGGCCTGACCATCAAATGGACGTCGATCGGTACCTGGACGTGCGGACGGATCGCTTCGCACACCAGTGGTCCGATCGTGAGATTGGGAACGTAATGGTTGTCCATCACGTCAAAATGAATGATGTCGGCACCGGCGGCGACGACATTGCGTACTTCTTCCCCCAGGCGGGCGAAGTCGGCAGACAGAATACTCGGGGCAATGCGGTAGGTAGGCATGGCATCTTCATTCAAGGCAATGACGTATTTTAACCTTGCCCTGTCAGGTGGCTGCAAACCAGTTCATCCCCTGTCATTCAATGTGCAATACTTCGGACTTTCCCGCCGTGTTTGCCTGCCCATTGGCGGCGCCAGCAGCGGCAATCGACATGACTGCCTTACCCCATTTTTTCGACGAGGACTCACCCATGGCTGCGTATGAACTCACGGTCTCGGTACGCACGCAGTACCTGGAAGATCAGTCGGATCCGGATCGTAACAAGTACGTGTTCGCCTACGCCGTGACGATCAAGAATACCGGCCAGGCAGCAGCGCAGGTCATTTCACGTTTGTGGACGATCACTGACGCCAACAACCACGTGGAAAATGTTCGTGGTCTTGGCGTGGTGGGACACCAACCGCTGCTGCAGCCGGGCGAGCAGTTCGACTACACCAGCGGTGCAACGCTTGCCACGCCCCAGGGGTCGATGACGGGCGAATATTTTTGCGTTGCCGAAGATGGCGAGCAATTCGTCGCCCCGATTCCAGAATTTATTCTGTCGCTGCCGCGAACGCTGCATTGACGCCGGGCGATTCGCAATGGGTGTCGGCAAAGCCGGGAAAAAATGATCGGTCCGCTTCATCGGATTTAGTCCGGAGCCGGAATGTTCCAGAATGGATTCCCAGCTTCAGGGCGGATCCGGTGGACCCGGCTTGTCGCGGGACGCCGGGGGCTCCTCGAGCGAAGCCTCTGGCTTTCGCCCTGAAAACATCGTCCACCAGACGATAAATATCAGCACCATCATGGCCATGAAGGCTTCCAGCAGCAGCAACCACATAACAGATTAACTTTCATGTCATTTTTTCGGCCTAGTTTACTCCAGTCGCTTTGTTTGCTCGCAGTGCTCGGCGGCTGCCGGTCGGTTCCGCTCGATCAAAAGCCCGTCACCGGTCCAGGAGCACCGCCTGCGGCAAGTGGCGCAGCG
>JAYUWF010000405.1:0-3136 GCA_043753685.1 Herminiimonas sp. | reverse complement strand
AACCGGCTGGCGCGTTCTTGCTGACTTCTTCGACCAGTGCCAGCACCTTGCGATTGGTTTCAGCGATCTGCGCTTCGGCGGCCTTGGTGAATTCGGCTTGGGTGCTCGATGCGATGCTGGCCAGGTGACGGCCGTAGGCCATGGCTTTCTCGGCGGTCGGCTGTGCTTGAGCGGTGCTCAGTGCCATCAGCTCTTGTGGATCCTTGGTGGCGATCAGGCGCTTGGCAGCGACGGTCGATTCGTCCAGCGAAGCCTTGACGGCGTTCATGTTCAGGTCGACGATCTTTTCCACGCTTTCGAAAGCTTTGTTGGTCAACGCGGTGATCATCGCGAGCTGGGCTTCAAAGTGGCTCTTGGTAGCAGCTGAAAACTCTTCTGGTAATGAAAACATGGAAAGCTCCTGGTTATTGATATTGGAATGACTATCGTGCAACGCGAGTTTCTTTGGTGCACTGCAACAGCCCTTAGTGTAATTCCTGGGTAATTATTGTCAAGAACCTTTTGGTGCATTGCATCAAATTGCCCGATTAATCTTTTTTGCACCAAATTCGCGCAACAAACTACCCCAAAAAATATCCTTCGGGAAACTTAAGTTGGTCGCGCAGGTTGGAATGACGGATACCCAGGTTGCAATTGCGCGCGTGATAAACTTGGCGCCGAAACGTGGGAGCCGATGTCGGTCACGTTGCATTCGCATGATTCCATTGATTCCACACTGATTCAATCATCTCTCCTTGAACGCCTATTACAGCGATCATTTTGTCTTGCCGCTGCCGCCCGGTCATCGCTTTCCGATGCAAAAGTACCGGTTGCTGCGCGACCAGGTCAGCGCGATCGACGGCATCACGTTGAATGAAGCGCCGCATACGACCAACGGCGTGCTGGCGCTGGCGCATCATCCACGCTACATCGCAGCAGTCGCCGACGGCACCCTGAGCGCAGCCGAACAACGCGCGATCGGCTTTCCCTGGTCATTGGAAATGGTCGAGCGCTCGCGGCGCGCCACGGGCGCCACCATCGCTGCCTGCCGGGCTGCGCTGCTCCATGGGGTTGCCGTCAATCTGGCAGGCGGCACGCACCATGCGCATGCAGAGCGTGGCGAAGGCTTCTGCGTCTTCAATGACGGCGCCACCGCCGCAAGGCTGATGCAGGCCGAGCAGCGGGTGCGGCACGTGGCAGTCGTCGATCTCGATGTCCATCAGGGCAACGGCACCGCGTCGATCCTGGCGCGCGACGACTCCGTCTTCACGCTGTCGCTCCATGGGGAACACAACTATCCGTTTGCCAAGCAAGCCAGCGACCTCGATGTCGGCCTGGCAGACGGGACCGGCGACACCGATTACCTGGATGCGCTGGAAGCGGCCTTGGCCAGCATGTTCGCCCGCTTCACGCCGCAATTGATCATTTTTCTGGCCGGCGCCGATCCGCACGAAGGTGACCGCCTGGGCCGGCTGAAGCTGAGCATGGCCGGTCTGGCCGCGCGCGATGAACTGGTGTTCCGGCAAGCGGCCGAGCGGGCGATACCGGTTGCGGTTACGATGGGGGGCGGGTATGGAAAAAACATCGACGATACGGTAGCCGTTCACCTGCAGACCATCACCATCGCTGCGCGCCACGCGCGCACGTGGGAAGCCAACAATAACAAGGTTGCCGAGCACGGCGACCACCGGGACATGTCATGACTTCTGCAGTTTCCGCCGCGCCCGGAGAGGCCGGCGCGCCCAGCCCATGGCTCGCATTCATGCCAGTGCTGTTCGTGATCCTCTGGAGTACCGGCTTCATCGTCGCGAAATTCGGTTTGCCGTACGCACCGCCTCTGACATTCCTGTTTCTGCGTTTTGCCGGCGTATCGATGGTGCTGCTGCCGCTGGTGCTGGTCATGCGCGCGCCGTGGCCGACCGGCCGGGTCGCCGATATCGCGCTGGCCGGCGTGCTGCTGCATGCCGGATACATCGGCGGTGTCTGGTGCGCAATCAAGCTCGGCATGCCGGCCGGTCTGGCAGCGCTGATTGCCGGCATGCAGCCGGTGCTGACAGCCTTTGCCGCGCCGATGATCGGCGAGCGGGTCCGCCCTCGGCAGTGGATCGGCCTGATGTGCGGCCTGGGCGGCGTGGCGCTGGTGGTGTCGAACAAGATCAGCCTGATCGGCCTGTCGTACTCGAGCATCGCGCTGTGCACCATGGGACTGTTGTCGATTACTGCCGGCACGCTGTACCAGAAACATCGCTGCGCGCACTTCGACCTGCGCACCGGCACCTTGATCCAGTACATCGCATCGGCGCTGGTCATGCTGCCGCTGGCGATCTATTTCGAGCATGCCGATCTGGCCCTCTCCAGCGTGCAGTGGACGCCGCGCTTCATCGGCGCCTTGCTGTGGGCGATTTTCGTGCTGTCGATCGGCGCGGTGTTCCTGCTCTTCGCCTTGATCCGCAAAAGCGCCGCCACCAGCGTCACCAGCTTGCTGTACCTGACGCCGCCCACCACTGCAATGATGGCATGGGCCATGTTCGGCGAAGTCTTTAGCATCACCGGCATGGCCGGCATGGTGCTGGCGGTGATCGGTGTCGCATTCGTGGTGAAGAAATGAGCCGCGCCCTGCAGGAAGGTGCGCGGGCAGTGCGGATCGCCCCGGCGCGACGCGACACGTACCGGCACTTTCACGCGATCACCACGCGCTGGAGCGACAACGATGCCTATGGTCACGTCAACAACGTCGTCTACTACAGCTGGTTCGATACGGTGGTCAACGAATTCCTGATCAGTCACGGCATGCTCGATGTCGAACACAGTCCGGTGATCGGCCTGGTGATCGAAACCCAGTGCACGTATTTTGCATCGGTTGCTTTCCCGGAGCGCGTGACGGCCGGTCTGCGCGTGACCAGCCTGGGCAGTTCCAGCGTGCGCTATGAAGTCGGCATTTTCCGGGGCGACAAAACCGATGCCGCGGCGCAGGGCCATTTCGTCCATGTCTATGTCGACCGCGCCACGCGCCAGCCGACTCCGATCCCGGCGCCGTTGCGCGCCTTGCTGCAATCCCTTCAAATCGAGACCGCATGAACCAAGCTGCCGCGACCCCCGTCACCCTCGCCACGACGCGCGACATCGTCGACGAAGCGATCCGCTCGCGCCGCTCGAT
>JAYUWF010000404.1:0-9542 GCA_043753685.1 Herminiimonas sp. | reverse complement strand
GCAGAAGTTGACCTTCCACGCATGGGTCGATTTGCCGAGCATGAAGATGTTCGCGCCCGAGCAAAAAATCCGGTCGCGGCTGCTGGTGATGACGACCGTGCGCACCTGCGGATGTTCGAAGCGGATGCGCTGCACCGCATCGTGCAATTCGATGTCCACGCCCAGGTCGTAGGAATTGAGTTTCAGCTTGTAGCCTTCCTTGATGCCGCCGTCCTCATCGACCTGCATGGTCAGGGTTGCGATCGGACCGTCGCAGGAAAGCGTCCAGTGGCGGTAATGGTCGGGCGAGGTTTCGTACTGAATCGGGGGCATGGTCGACATGAGAGTCCTTGAATCGGCGCGTGCGCCGAAAAGCCGTCGCGGCCGTGAGCAGGAACTATATTGCAGTAAATTGCCATTGTCAATCGCCCGGATGCATTTTCATGCGCTTGGGCCGGGAGTGCGGTCGCGTCCAGTTGGTCGGTGGCTTCTTTGGCCGTCGCCGGCGGTCGAGAGCATTGCTCGTGCCATCCGAAAATCATGCAATTTATTGCATTTACAGCTTTTGGCTATACGTGGTGGGTCGCCTCAGTGACAGGACGTCCTGCGTGTGGCTGCCGCTGCCATCTGGTCCGCGGCGATGTGCTGCAAACGCAGGGCCTGTGAGGGCGAAATGCCGAGATCGCGGGCGGCCGTCTCGCCAGCTCCCAGGGTCAGGGGATTGCGTCCGGTGATCGTACCGAACTGCATCAAGGCATCCAGGTAGGAACCGTATTTGCTGGAATGGAGATAATCGTCCCACCACAGGTTCATCGGTTCCCCGGTCTGCGGCGCCGCATGGCTTCCTGCAGCGTCGTAAAAGCCGGCGTGCTTGACAGCCCCTTCGTCGACCGCCCGCTGGAAGGCGTCGCCAACCCACACCACGCCGCGCAGCTGCGGATTCGCCGCCGCCGCGTTGCACATTGCCTCGTGCAGATCGCGCGTCATGCTGGCCAGATCGGCATAGTAGAGCGTTGCCGCGCCCCCGGTGGCGCCTTGATCGACCAGCGGCCGACCGTCACCCGAGCTTTTGTCGGCGACCGTCAGCCGATGTGGATACACCATGTCTGGCCGGGCCCCGGTTTGCGTCAGGTAGACCTCGGCCTGGGGATTGGCATGCGGATTGGCCTCGATATGGCGTACCGTCGCGCATCCGCCTGGCGTTTGTCCGCCGGCCTCGCAGGCCGCCAGGCTGCCGTACAGCGCGGCCTCGGAAATGCTGCGCGCGCCGCCCTGGTGGATGAAGTTTTCGAGCGCATCGGCGTAGGCACGGAACTGGGCGAAGTTGGCGTTCTTGCCCCGGCCCGGCGGCAGCGCCGCGTCGCTCTGCTCCTGCAGTACCACCACGTCCCAGCGCCGCGAGGCGACATTGCCGCGCAAGTCCCAGGCCGGATTGGCGGTATTGAGAAAATGGCCGCGCAGCGACACGCCGTTGCGGGCCGAGATCGAGACATCGTAATCGAGCCCGGCCTCCTGCGTCATCTGCTTGAAGAGTCCGGCGATGCCGCCCCAGGGATGCGGCTCCCACGGCCTGCTGCCGACGGCGCTGATGGCATGAAAGCGCGCCGTCAGGTCGTGTACCGCGGCGGCGTTGTAGGACATGGCGGGGTCGACCCGGCTGAAGGTGTAACTGTTGCCGACGAAGAGAATGGCAATCGGCGCCGCGACCGCCGACCGTGCCGTCGTACCGAAGGAGGCCAGGAGTGCCAGGAGCGCCAGCAGCGACGCGGCTTTCTTGAGTCGAATGGGATTCATTTCCTCAATATAACGCGGCGCCGGGCAGTCCTGAAATCAGCCGCCGCCGCGTCGCGTGTAATGGTCGAAGCGGGTCAGGAAGGCAAGCCGCTCGGCGGGATCGAGGTCGATGAAACGAAACGTCACCCGCAGTACCGGCAGGTTCAGCAGGGCGATGCGGCGCGGGGCCAGCGGCTGCAGGTCGATCTCGACGGCGCCGCCGGCGACTGCGAGCCGATGGCGCAGACCGTCGCCGTCGGCTTCCGATGCCATGGGCACGTTGTGCGTGGCGCCGGGCAGCCAGCGCGCGAACTCGGCCATGGTGCAGCCCATCTCGCGCACCAGCGTCGATGGTACGATCATGCCGGACTAACCGCCGGCCACCGGCGGCCAGATCGCCAGGACATCGCCGTCGGCCATGGTACGGGTGGCGCGCTCGGCCGGCGCGATGTACACCCCGTTGATCAACACCAGGTGCACCAGTTTGGCCGGTACCTGGAATCGCTCCACCAGATCGTTGATGGTGGTCTGCGGCGTGATGTCGAGCTCGACCGCGTTGTACTTGCGGTTGGCCGGCAACAGGTCGGTGAGTGTTGCGAACAGCTTGAAGGTGATGTGCATCGTGCCGTTTCCCGTTGCAGCGCCGTTGGCCGCCGGTGTTGCAGCTGCCGTCATCATGCCGCTGCCTGCCATGCGTCCTGTTTCTGGGTGCAGGCGATGTAGGCTTCGGACAGGCGGAATGGGTCGGCCAGCAAATGATCTTTCCAGGCACCGAGGCGCACCTTCGATTCGATCAGGCCGCGCAATACTCCAACATGTTCGGTCCGGCCGATGGTATTGGCGCCGACCAGCCGGTCGCCGTCGAATTCGAGCCGGATGAATTGGTAAGCCTCGGCGTCCGTGAGTTCCACATGCTGACCGCCGGGCACGCCCTCCCATTGGCCGAACGATGTCGAGATGAGGCCTAGCGTGTCGAGTACGTTGATTTGCGTGACACCCCGCTGCACGGTCGGATGGCCAGCCATGTTCAGGCCGGCGCAACGCGCCTGCTCGGCTGCATTCGGTTGAATTGCCGAGACCACGGTCTTGCCGGTGGCCGGATCGAAGGCTTCGGCGCAATCACCTGCGGCATACACACCCGCGATCGAGGTCTGCATGCTCGGGTCAACCAGGATGCCGGCGGCGCACGGAATGCCGCTGTCCTTGATGAAGCCGATATTGGGTTTCACGCCGGTGGCCGAGATGATCACGTCGACTTCCAGCTCGCTGCCGTTCGACAGCGTCACCCGCAGCGCGGCACTGCCGCGTACCGGCGTGATGGCATCGACCCGGGCGCCGGTATGCACCGTGATGCCCTTCGATTCACACCAGTGGCGAATCATGTTGCCGGCGCCTTCGCCCATCATGCGCGGCACCATGCGCTCCCCCATTTCGACCACCGTCAATTGCACGCCGCGCACCGCCAGCGCTTCCAGGATGATGCAGCCGATGAAGCCGGCGCCCATCTGCAGCACCCGCGTGCCTTTTTGTGCCGAGCCCATGATCTTGCGTGCATCGGCCAGGGTCCAGCAGTTGTAGACGCCGGGGCTGTCGATGCCGGGAATCGGCGGGCGCGCCGGTACCGAACCGGTGGCCACCAGCAGCTTGTCGAACGCCAGCGTGCTGCCGTCTTCCAGGGTGACGGTGTGGGCGTTGCCGTCGAGTTGCTTGACGCGGCCGACGACCTGCTCGATCTTCAGCGCCGCGAAATGGTCGGCTTTCTTGCGCAGGTACGTGCCGTGTTCGTTGATATTCCCGTGCAGCAGATACGGAATCGCCATGCGGGAATACGGCGGCTCCGGCTCGTCGCCGATCAGGATGATGCGGTCTTGCGATCGATGTTTGCGAATCGTTTCGGCGGCGATCACGCCGGCCGGGCCGTTTCCGATGATGACATGTTGCATGGTGATTTCCTGACGATGAAGATCTGGATCAGCTCAAATGAAAAACGCAGGCCGGCAGAATGCTCCGCCGACCTGCGTTGCGACCGGTGACGTCAATTTTCGTGCGTCACCAACTGACTTACAGGCCGAGCCGGCTGCGCGTGGCTTCAGTCAGCGTGCCCTCGGGTGTCCAGCCGCGTTCGGCGTAGTACTCGGGCAGCATCTTGTCGAGTCCGCTGACCAGTCCTTTTGCCGGACCGGTCTTGGCGGCTTCCGTCATCAGGCGCTTGGGCAGGTTGTCGTCGGCCTTGGTGAAGCCGGCGCGGTTGTTGAAGTCGCGCTCCATGTTCCAGATCCGCTCGCCGATCAAGTTGAGCTCGTCCATGGTGTATTCATCGTCGCAAGCCGCGGCCAATTGCGGCTGCAGGTCGGCCATGGTCCAGGCGAATGTCGTGAAGACGCATACGCCCGCCGAGTCGAACACCGCAGTCGCATCCTGGAACGCCTTCACCAGACCGGCCTTGCCGTCGGTGACCAGCGGATCGGTCTTGACCGGAATGCCCAGCACTTCGGAAGCCACCGTGTAGCCGCGCAAATGGCAGGCGCCGCGGTTCGACGTTGCGTACGCCAGGCCCATTCCCTGGATGCCGCGCGCGTCATACGCCGGGAATTCCTGGCCCTTCACGCTCATCGACAGATCCGGATGGCCGAACTTGGCGGTCAGGCGTTTCGAGCCTTGCGCGATCTCCTTGCCAAAGCCCTCGCCCTTGACCGTGATCTCGGCAAAATGAACCAGCGCCTTGGCGTCGCCGAACTTGGCATCGATACCCAGCTGTTCCTTGGTCAGTACGCCCATTTCAAAGAGTTCCATGACCGCGCCGACGGTGGTGCCGAAGGAGATCGGATCCATGCCGTCTTCATTGCACAGGAAGTTCGCATAGGTCAGCGCTTCCAGATCGTTGACGCCGTTTGCCGAGCCCAGCGCCCAGGCTGCTTCGTATTCCAGGCCACCCGAGGCGCCCCAGTATTGCGGCTTGTTCTGCACCGTGAAATGGCCCTGGTCGATCTTGGACACCCGGCCGCAGGCGATGGTGCAACCGAAACAAGCCTGGTTCGTCACCAGGTTGGCCTTGCCATCGGTCTTGCGCGGCTCGTGCATCGCTTCGCCGGAAATATCCTTGGCGCCTTCGAACTGGATGTCGCGGTGGTTCCGGGTCGGCATGGCACCCATTTCATTGATCACGTTCATCAGCACCTGGGTGCCGTAGGTCGGCAAGCCCTGGCCGGTCACGGCATTGTCGGCCAGGACCTTCTTGGCCGCGACGGTGGCGGCCATGAAGGCCTTGGGATCGCGGATATTGCCGACGCCCTTGGTACCGCGCACGCAGATCGCCTTCAGGTTCTTGCTGCCCATGACGGTGCCGACGCCCGAGCGGCCGGCGGCGCGGTGCAGATCGTTGACGATGGCGGCATACAGGCAACCGGTTTCGCCGGCGCGACCGATGGTCGAGACACGAATCTGCGGATTCTGGTGCCTGGTCTTCAGCGCTGGTTCGGTCTCCCAGACCGATTTGCCCCACAGCCAGGAAGCGTCGAGCAGTTCGAAGTCATCGTCGGTGATGTTCAGGTACACCGGACGTGGCGACTTGCCCTCGAAAATGATCATGTCCCAGCCAGCCATCTTCAGCTCGGCACCGAAATAGCCGCCTGAGTTGGAGCAGGCAATCGCTCCCGTCAAGGCGCCCTTGGTGATGACCGAATAACGGCCGCCGGTCGACGCCATGGTGCCGGTCAGTGGTCCCGTGGCCCAGATGATCTTGTTCTCAGGGGAGAGCGGATCGACCTTCGGGTCGACTTCTTCCGTAAAATATTTCGTGGCCAGGCCGCGCTGGCCGACATAGTCGCGCGCCCACTTCATGTTCAGCGGTTCTACCTTGCAGGTGCCGGCGGTCAGATCGACACGCAGAATTTTTCCAGTCCATGCCATGTCAGTTCTCCTTATGCTGCAGTTGGTTTGGCAGATGCGGAAGCGTCGTTGTTGCCGAGCTTGTCAGCCCACATGCGCATCTTGTCGAGTCCGGTCCAGTCGGCATCCACATAGGTGATGGCCGCGGTCGGGCAGGCTTCGACGCAGGCCGGGCCAGCCACATTGTCGTAGCACAGGTCGCATTTCTGCACCTTGCCGGTATCCTGGACATAATTGACGGTGCCGAACGGGCAGGCGATGGTGCAGACCTTGCAGCCGACGCAGATGTCTTCGGCCACCAGCTTGGCGCCGGAGCTCAGGTCGATCGTGATGGCGTCGACCGGGCAGGCGTGCAGGCACCAGGCTTCATCGCATTGGGTGCAGGTGTAGGGGACTTTCTTGCCAGTGTGATGGAATTCGAAGACCTTGATGCGCGACTTGGCGGGATTGAATACGCCGTAGTTTTCGTAACTGCAGGCCATCTCGCATTGCATGCAGCCCGTACATTTGTCGGCATCGATATGTAATGATTTTTGCATTCTTGTCTCCTTCAGTGCCCAGGTTAAAGTCGCGCTTTAATTTTTTTGGCGTCCGATCAGGGCGGGCGTCCGTTTTTATAAATTGTCGAATTGCCTATCTGTGATGCAACTATAAGCATATTACATTTTCTGAAAGTGGGTTCAGCGAATCACCACACCCCAAGGCAACTCGCCAACCGCAATCTCCTTGAGCACCTGATTGCTGTCGGTATCGATGACCGACACCGAATTCGACCTGCGATTGACAACGTAGAGCTTCTTGCCATCCGGCGTCATTGCCATGTTCCAGGGACGCTTGCCCGCCGCTATCGTGGCGACGACCTTGTGGTCTGCAGTGTCGATCGCAGAGACCGCGCCATCCTTGCCGTTAATACATGGTGCGCAGGCCGACGAACAGGCGACGTCCGGCCGCCGGCTCGAAGAAGCGCCGGTTGCCGTCGTTGACGATGACCGAACCGGCATAGTTACGGTCCATCAGATTGTCGATTCGACCGAACAGGAACATCCTGGTCGAGCCGGCATTGAAGGCATAGCTGCTGCTGGCGTTGAAGACGGCATACCCGGGCGCCGTGTCGCTGTTGACATCGTCGACCCAGGCGCGGCTTTCCGCTCGCATCTCCAGTGCCAGCGACACCGGTGCGATGGGCCGGTACTGTGCCCGGGCAAAGAGGCTATGCATCGGCGCGCCCGGCAAGTGGTTGCCGGCAGCGATACGCGCATTGGCGCTGTTGACGAAGGTATCGCGAAAGCGCGCATCCAGCAGGGTGTACGACAGCTGCAGGTTGACGGAAGCCCAAGCGGCTTTCCAGGAGGCTTCCGCACCGCGCCGTTCGACGCCATCGACGTTCTGGAAAATCGAACGGCCGTTGTCGACCGCCAGCGGCACGATCTCGTCCTGGCTGCGGGCGTCGAACAGCGCCAGATCGAGGCTGTGACGGCCGCTGCGCAGCTTCATGCCGATTTCAGCCTGCACGCTCCGCGAGGCTTTCAGATTCAGGTTGGGGCCGGTGGCGCCCAGCCGGTAAGCGGTCTCGGCAATCGTCGGTGTCTCGAAACCACGGCCGAGGTTGGCGTACAGGTTGATGTCGCTCGAGGCATGCCAGACCAAGCCCAATACCGGGCTGGTGGCGTGGTATTCGACCGAGCCGCTGTCGTCCGGGCTGGCGGCCGTGACATAGTGGTCATCGACCGACAGATGCACGCGGCTGTTGCGTACGCCGGCGGTCACGGTCCACTGCGGCGCAAAACTCCAGTCGAGTTGGCCGAACAGGTCGACGTTGTTGGCGCCATCGATTTCGTCGCGCCGGGTGGCGCCGGGAATGCCGTTGTTGTTGACGTAGCCGCGACGCAGCTGGCGCAGCTTGTCGCCTTCTACACCAAGCGTCCAGTTCAGGGGCTGCGCGTTGAGCGTGGTCCTGTGGGTCCAGCTGGCGCCGACACCCCCGTAATTGCTGTCGAGGTCGACCACGCCGCCGGCCGAAGTGGCGGCAGCGCCCGACAGCGACAGCGTCTGGAACACCTGGCGCGTGCCGCCGTACAGGCGTGCGTTCAAGCTGTCGGAGGGCGAGAGGATCTTGTCGACCACCATGCCGACCTGTTGCTGCTCGATTTTCTTGCGGGTGTCGAACGTGTACGCCACCGGCGCCACCTGGCGCGGATTGGCCAGGAACTGGTCGTGCGTCAGCCCCAGCGGATCCTGCGACAGTGGCTGGCCGAAGGCGTTGAAGATGCCGGTGATGGTGGTATCCGACGATGGCCGTGCCACCAGCTTGGCATTGATCTGGGTGCGGCGGGCGGCACTGTGATCGCGATAACCGTCGGTGCGGTATTGCGACACGTCGAGCAATGCGCCGACGGTATCGGAGCCGCCGCCGATGCTGATGTCGCCCTGGCGCTGGCGGAAGCTGCCGGCGCCCAGCGCCACGCTGGCATAGGGCGGCGCCGGTGCGATCGGCGGATCGTTGGTAAAGATCTGCACCACCCCGCCGGCGGCATTGCCGTACAGTTGGGCGACCGGGCCGCGCAAAACTTCGATGCGCTTGGCCGAACTCAGGCTGGCGGTGGCCGCCTGACCTTGGCCATCCGGATTGGTGGCCGGTATGCCGTCGATGAGGATCCTGACGCCGCGCACGCCGAAGGTCGAGCGGGTACCGAAGCCGCGTACCGATACCTGCAGATCCTGCGCATAATTTTGCCGTTCCCGCACCTGCAGGCCAGGCACCGCCGACAGCAGTTCGGACAGATTCACCAGCGGCGAGGCCGTCCTGAAACCATCCACCGTCACCGAATCGATCGACGCAGCCGCATCGAAACGGCGTTGCTCGGTGCGGTTGGCGGTCACCACGACTTCCTCGACCCGTGCAGCCGGTGGCTGCTGTGCATGGGCCAGCGACGCCGCCAGGGTACAGGCTGCGGCGACACCATGCCGGAAGGTGCGTCGATCGATGTGGCAGTACAGAAGAGGCTTGAAGGATGCGATGAGTTCAGGTTTCAGTTGAAGCGATTTCGGCATGGCAAACCAGTAGGCAAAGGCGATTGGAGGGCGATTCACAGGAATAGGCGACAGCGATTTCGTTGCGCTGCCAGAATATGCCCTGATTTCGCGACAAGGTGTGAAGATTGAAACAAACGCGATCCTAACCCGGCAGTAACCGCAATTTCAATGCCAACCTGCAATTGCTTACGCTCGCAGCCTGCCAGTGTCCAATGATGAAGGGAAAATAGATTGAATAATTTAAAAAAGGAAATGCCGTCACGACGGACCGGAGCCACGCCGTCCACCGCCGAGGCGGTCCGCGCGGTACTGATCGATCTGGACGGTACGTTGGTCGACAGTGCGCCCGACATCGTCGAGGCCGCCAACCGGATGCTTGCGGAACTCGGCGCGCCGCCAATGCCGGCCTCGGTGGTGACAAGCTTTATCGGCAACGGCGTGCCGACCCTCGTGCGCCGCTTGCTGGCAGCCACGCCGATGCTTGCCGCCGTCGATGTGTCACATGCGCAATCGATGTTCTACCGCCATTATCACGACACCAACGGGCACTTCAGCCGATTGTTTCCAGGCGTGTTGGCGGGTCTGTCGGCGTTACAGCGGGCAGGTTACCTGCTAGCCTGCGTGACCAACAAACCGCTGGACTACAGCGAGGCACTGTTGCAGGCGTTCGGGCTCGGGTCTTACTTCCGGGTGGTGGTGGGTGGGGACTCGATTGCGCAAATGAAACCGGACCCGGCGCCGCTACTGCATGCCTGCATGTCAATGGAAGTGCCACCGCAGGCGGCCGTGATGGTGGGGGATTCTGGCGTGGATGTGGCGGCTGCCCGGGCTGCGCAGATGCCGGTTTATATCCTGCGTTACGGCTATCC
>JAYUWF010000403.1:0-3138 GCA_043753685.1 Herminiimonas sp. | reverse complement strand
ATTTCGATAGGCAAGATCGCCGCGGCAGGGCGCTTCGTCCGCATCCCTGCGTTGTGGCTCCTTGCCATGGCCCGCCATGCCGCGTCGCCACGCCTTGGCCTGCGCACGAACCACTCCTGCCACGACGACCCTGCCTACCGAAATCGGTTCTAAGCGTGAGAGACCATTACGATACGTCGTCGCGTGACCTGTGCGACACACCTGCGCCTCAGTTCCCGCAAAGCCCGATTTCGTACTAGCGGAAAAAATAAATTGTCGCTATAATTCGGCTTCTTTAGGCGCGTAGCTCAGCTGGTTAGAGCACTACCTTGACATGGTAGGGGTCGTTGGTTCGAGTCCAATCGTGCCTACCAAAATTATTTGGTAATCCTAGAAATATCCTGTTGAATCCTGTTGGTTATGGACTGTAAGAGCGAGAAAGGCATCCCGGTTATGACACCGCGAACTACCACCACATCCGGTTGGGAGCGACGCTAGTCGGGATCTTTTTCGTCATTGCATTATGAAAAAGCGCGGCTGGCCCGCGTTTTTTTTCGTCCGCGAATTTACTTGATGATGCCGCCGCTGGCGCATTCGCCATTCGTTTCATATCGGCCGATTGATTTCGTGCGGCACGACTTGCACGCTTCACTCGCACCGTTCATTCCTATTTCAAGCAACGCCGGCACCTTTCAATGCCGCACGGAGAGCACCATGGTCACAGTCAATCTTCCCGATGGTTCACAACGTCAGTTCGAAGCACCGCTGACGGTCGCCCAGGTTGCCGCCAGTATCGGCAGCGGTCTGGCCAAGGCAGCCCTGGCGGGCAAGGTCGACGGCAAGGTGGTCGATACCTCGTACCTGATCGATCGCGACGTGCAGCTTGCGATCGTCACCGACAAGGACGGCGAGGGCCTCGACGTGATCCGGCATTCGACCGCGCATTTGCTGGCGTACGCGGTGAAATCGCTGTTTCCGGATGCACAGGTCACCATCGGTCCGGTGATCGAGAACGGCTTTTACTACGACTTTTCGTACAAGCGGCCATTCACGCCGGACGACCTGGTCGCCATCGAAAAGAAGATGACGGAACTGGCGAAAAAGGACGAACCGGTCACGCGCCGCATTCTGCCGCGCGACGAAGCCGTTGCGCATTTCACGTCCATCGGCGAAGCCTACAAGGCCGAGATCATCGGGTCGATCCCGGCCGACCAGGATGTGTCGCTGTATGCCGAAGGCGGTTTCGAGGACCTGTGCCGAGGTCCGCACGTGCCCTCGACCGGCAAGCTGAAGGTGTTCAAGCTGATGAAGCTGGCCGGCGCCTACTGGCGCGGCGACTCCAAGAATGAAATGCTGCAGCGGATCTACGGCACTGCCTGGGCAAAGAAGGAAGACCAGGAAGCCTATCTGCACATGCTGGAAGAAGCCGACAAGCGCGACCACCGCAAGCTGGGCCGCGCGCTCGACCTGTTCCATTTTCAGGAAGAGGCGCCGGGCCTGATCTTCTGGCATCCGAAAGGCTGGACAGTGTGGCAGCAGGTCGAGCAATACATGCGCAGCGTTTATCAGGACAATGGTTATCAGGAGGTCAAGGCGCCGCAGATTCTCGACCGCAGCCTGTGGGAAAAGTCAGGCCATTGGGAGAATTACAAGGAAAACATGTTCACGACCGAATCGGAAAATCGCGCCTATGCGCTCAAACCGATGAATTGCCCAGGTCACGTGCAGATCTTCCGCTCCGACATGCGCTCGTATCGCGACCTGCCGCTACGCTACGGCGAATTCGGGCAGTGCCACCGCAACGAGCCGTCCGGTTCGCTGCACGGCATGATGCGGGTACGCGGTTTCACACAGGACGACGGCCACATCTTTTGCACCGAAGACCAGATCCTGGATGAATGCGTGGCGTACACGGCGCTGTTGCAGCGGGTATATCAGGACTTCGGGTTCACCGACATCATATACAAGGTGGCCACGCGTCCAGAGAAGCGGGTCGGCTCGGACGAGGCATGGGACAAGGCCGAGACAGCACTGATCGAGTCGCTGAAGCGCTCCGGCTGTAAATTCGAAATTTCACCGGGCGAGGGTGCCTTCTACGGCCCTAAGATCGAATACACGCTTAAGGACGCGATTGGCCGCACGTGGCAATGCGGCACGATGCAGGTCGATTTCTCGATGCCGACCCGTCTCGGCGCCGAATATGTCGCCGAAGACAACACGCGCAAGATACCCGTGATGCTGCACCGTGCGATCCTGGGCTCGTTCGAACGCTTCATCGGCATGCTGATCGAAAACTATTCGGGTGCCTTGCCGATGTGGCTGGCGCCGGTGCAGATCGTGGTCCTGAACATTTCGGAAGCGCAAGCGGAATACGCCCAGGCCGTGACACAAAACCTGAAGAAACAAGGGTTTAGAGTCGCCGTCGATTTGCGTAATGAGAAAATAACCTATAAAATACGTGAGCATTCGGTACAGAAGCTCCCTTATATCGTCGTCATCGGGGACAAGGAGCGGGATGCCAACACAGTGGCCGTGCGTGCGCGTGGCAATCTCGATCTGGGCGTCATGCCGCTCGAGGAACTGGTGAAACGACTTCAAAACGATATCGACACCAAAGCCTGACCGGGTAACCGTTAAGCGCTGGAGCACGGCTTAGTCATCTGATTTTAAAAGGAAATTACAATAGCTACTGACAAGTCGCACCGAATCAACGGTGAAATCACTGCACCTGAACTGCGTTTGAGTGGGGTCGAGAACGAAGCACTCGGCATCGTGAGTCTGGCCGAAGCGTTCCGCCTGGCGGAAGAAGCGAACGTCGACCTGGTGGAAATTGCGCCGACTGCGCAACCACCCGTTGCCCGATTGATGGACTACGGCAAATTCAAATACTCGGAACAGAAGAAGGCTCACGAAGCCAAGCTCAAGCAGAAGATCATTCTGGTCAAGGAAGTCAAGTTCCGACCGGGAACCGATGATGGTGACTACAACATCAAGCTGCGTAATTTGATCAAGTTTCTCGACGAAGGTGACAAGACAAAAATCACCCTGCGCTTCCGCGGTCGCGAGATGGCGCATCAGGACATCGGTGTGCGCATGCTGGAGCGTCTGAAGCTGGATCTGGCCGAGTATGGCCAGGTCGAGCAGTGGCCGAAGATGGAA
>JAYUWF010000402.1:0-9553 GCA_043753685.1 Herminiimonas sp. | reverse complement strand
ACGACCCGGCGTCGCGTACGCAGCATTGCACGAATACCATTCAGCTTGGGCCGCAGGCTATCGATGAAGGTCCGGGTTGCCTGGTAACCCTCGCCCTCGTCGAACAGGCGATCGACCAGACCCTTTTCGAAGTACCACTGTGCAGGAAATGATTCACCCGAACTGATCAGCTGCTCGGCAAGACGCATGTGCGCCTTGCGCGCCACGAGCGAGTAAGCCCCCATCCCGGGATACAGGTTGAAGGCAATCTCGGGAAAACCCATCTTGGCATTATTCTGGGCAATGACGAATTCGTGCGCGAGTGCCGCCTCGAATCCACCGCCGAGCGCAGTGCCTTCGACCATTGCGATGGTGATCGCACCCACACCGAACCCGGTCAACGCCGCATACACCGCATCGACACAGGCGCGGGCGTAGGCGACCAGCGGCGCGCGCTCTCCCTTGCGGATGTGCTGTGCAAAGTAGGCAAGGTCACCGCCGACGTTGTAGAGCCCGGGCACGGTGGAACCTGTCACCCAGAAATCGATCGCCAGTCCCGATTCACGCGCAGCCCGTGCCAGCGTGGCAATGTCGGCCAACAGTTCAGGATTGAAGCAGGGACGCGGGTGCGCATGAAGCATCATCCACATGACATTGCGGTCGGCTTCATACCAGGCCGACATCTGCGTCAATTCCCCCGCCTCGATGAATCGTCGTGTCCGTGGATGATTTTGTAGCGGCATCAGTACTCTCGTAATTGGTCCGCGGTTGCAGCGCCCTGCCCTGCCTGTCCCGCACGACCGGATCGTCCTTCGCCTCACGCGCGCAAGGGTCGGAGTACGCTTACTTCGTTGCACCCTGCATGTTGCCAAGTGTTCGCTGCCAACTGCTACGTTTTCCGTAGCAAAAAATAATGCTGAAAAGCAGCATTAATCCGATCGAAAGAGTAGCACAGGATGTTGTGTAATTACCCAGGAACGGCATGACAAAGTTATTTTTAGCAAACGATGCACACCGATCCAATTCCATCATGATTTGGACCAGGTGCGCGTCGGCCTGCAGTAGCAGCGCCTCTCTGGCGGGCAATCAGAGTGTCAGCATGATTTTCCCGACATGCGTGCTCGACTCCATGAGCGTGTGCGCATGGGCCGCTTCCTCCAGCGGGAAGCTCTTGAAAATGACCGGCTTGACCCGGCCCGATTCCAGCAATGGCCAGACATGCTGGCGCAGATTGGCGGCAATCGCCGCCTTGAAGGCCACCGGGCGCGGACGCAAGGTCGAGCCGGTGATCGTCAAGCGCCGGCGCAACACATGGCCGAGATTGATTTCCGCCTTGGCGCCGCCCAGCAAGGCGATCAGCACCAGCCGGCCATCGTCGGCCAGCGCCAGGATTTCACGCGGCACATAGTCGCCGCCGACCATGTCGAGCACCACGTCGACACCCTTGCCGGCGGTGGCGGCCTTGACGATTTCGACAAAATCTTCGGTCCGGTAATTGATGCCGCGTTCGGCGCCGAGCGCTTCGCAGGCGCGGCATTTTTCATCCGAACCGGCGGTGGCGAAGACGCGGTGGCCGAGCGCGGTGGCAATCTGGATCGCGGTCACGCCGATGCCGGAAGTGCCGCCTTGCACCAACAGGGTTTCGCTGCCGGTCAGACCGGCGCGGTCGAAGACATTGCTCCAGACCGTAAAAAAGGTTTCCGGCAGCGAGGCGGCTTCCAGCGCGCTCAGACCTTTCGGCACGGGCAGGCATTGCTCGATCGGCGCCACGCAGTACTCGGCATAGCCGCCGCCCTGCGCCAGCGCGCATACCAGGTCGCCCGTCTTGAAACCGCTGTCGGCAAGGTCGCCACCGACGATTTCACCCGCCACTTCCAGACCCGGAATGTCGGAGGCGCCGGGCGGCACCGGATAGTTACCGGTGCGCTGCAGGACGTCCGGGCGATTCACGCCGGCGGCATGGACCTTGATGAGCGCCTGGCGCGGACCGGCTTGCGGCATCGGCCGCTCGCAAAGGGTCAACACGTCGGGTGGGCCGGGCTGGATGATTTCGATTGCACGCATGGGCGATCCTGATGTGGGTGGTTCGTTAAAGAGAAGTCACTGGCCTCAGATGACTTTTTCAGCGCGCAGGGCGGCAATGACGTCGCCGCTGTAACCGAGTTCGGCCAGGACTTCTTCGGTATGCTCTCCCAGCAGCGGCGAGCGCGTCACGTCGGTCGCGCTGTCCGACATCTTGATCGGATTACCCACCGTCAGATACTTGCCGCGCACCGGATGGTCGACTTCGACGATGGTGCCGGTCTCGCGCAAGGATGGTTCCTCGGCGATTTCCTTCATCGACAGGATCGGGCCGCATGGAATATCGAATTCGTTCAGGATATCCATTGCCTCGAACTTGGTCTTGGTCATGGTCCACTCTTCGATGCGCGCGAAGATCGGCTTGAGATGCAGCAGGCGCGCGCCGGGCGTTTTATAAGCTTCGTCCTCGATCCATCCCTCTTCGCCGATGATGCGGCAGATCGCCGGCCAGACCGCGCCCTGCGTGATGAAATAGATATACGCGTTGGGGTCGGTTTCCCATCCCTTGCACTTGAGAATCGACCCGGGCTGGCCACCGCCGGAGGCATTGCCGGCACGGGGCACCGCTTCATGAAAGTGCTGGTCCGGATACTGTGGATATTCCTTCATGACGCCGGTGCGATCCAGTCGTTGCTGGTCGCGCAGCTTGACCCGGCAAAGGTTCAGGACCGCGTCCTGCATCGCCGCCAGCACGCGCTGTCCGCGACCGGTGGTATTGCGCTGATACAGCGCCGCGACGATTCCCAGCGCCAGGTGCAAACCGGTGCCGCTGTCGCCGATCTGGGCGCCGGTCACCATCGGCGGGCCGTCGTCGAAACCGGTGGTGGAGGCCGAGCCGCCGGCGCATTGCGCGACGTTTTCATAGACCTTGCAATCTTCGTAGGGGCCGGGTCCGAAACCCTTGACCGACGCGACGATCATGCGCGGATTGAGTTCCTGGATGCGCTCGTAACTGAAGCCCATGCGGTCGAGCGCACCGGGTGCGAAATTCTCCACCAGGACGTCGCAGGTACGGATCATCGTCTCCAGCACTTCCTTGCCTTTCGGGTTCTTGGTGTCGAGCGTGACCGAACGCTTGTTATGGTTGAGCATCGTGAAATACAGGCTGTCCGCGCCTTCCACGTCGCGCAACTGTCCACGGGTGGCATCGCCTTCCCCGGCACGTTCGACCTTGATCACGTCAGCGCCGAACCAGGCCAGCAACTGGGTACAGGTCGGACCGGATTGCACATGCGTGAAATCGAGGATCTTGACGCCGTCTAATGCTTTACTCATACCGCCTCCTTTTAATTAAACCGTATTATCCGCTGGCAAGACGGCACTTGTATATCGTTTGCGCTGCCATGCAGCATCGGCGCCTACGCTCCGGTCGATCCGGCCAATTGCATGCCACGAGCAAGCTGCGTGCTCTACATCTCGTACGTCTGCACAATTTCGGTGCGTAAACAACAGCCTTTCAGGTATATTTGAAGCCTCCTGCAGTGCGCACCATGCGCCGCGCCGCGGCAGGCCGGATCCGGTCCACGGCGATCGCATGACGGCTTTGTCATTAGAAAAACACCAGGGGCCGTTGAGTTCCCCGACAAACCGCAGAATCAAGCAAATGACGAAATGGAAGTGGCTTCTAAGCGTCTTTCCGAAGCCGGGATCGGTCGATCGCTTCGAGCGCATGCGAGCCTGTACCGGCGCGCTGTTCGGTATCGTGTTGACGGGTGCGGTCAGCACCTTCCTGCTGGGCAGCACGCCCGGCGCGGTCTGGCTGATCGCGCCGATGGGCGCCTCGGCGGTGCTGCTGTTTGCGGTGCCGGCAAGCCCGTTGGCGCAACCCTGGTCGATCATCGGCGGCAACCTGATCGCTGCCTTGATCGGCGTGACCTGCGCCCGCCTGATCGGTGAACCGATCGTCGCTGCCGCACTGGCCGGCGCGCTCGCCATCGGCGCCATGTTCGCCCTGCGCTGCCTGCATCCACCGAGCGGCGCGATTGCCCTCACCGCAGTACTGGGTGGGCCGGCGGTGCAGGCGATGGGATATGGTTTCGTGCTGCTGCCGGTGGGCTTGAATTCGGTGCTGCTGCTGCTCGCCGCACTGTTCTACAACAACGCCACGGGCCGCCGCTATCCACATCTGATCCACACCGAGCCGGTCAAGACGCACGACACGGCCGATCTCGCGCCGACCGAGCGCATCGGCATGCTGCCGGAGGATATCGACATCGTCCTGGCACGCTACAACCAGGTGCTCGACATCAGCCGTGACGACCTCGAAGAACTGTTCCAGGCGACCGAGCGTCAGGTGTATCTGCGTCGCTTCGGTGTCACCCTCAGTGCGGATGCCATGTCGCGTGACGTCATCAGTGTCGAGTTCGGTACCTCCCTGCAGGATGCCTGGGATCAGTTGCATCAGCATCGCATCACGGTGCTGCCGGTGATCGATCGCGCCCGGCGACTGATCGGCATCGTGACCCGCGCCGACTTCATCGACCACGCCAACCTGGGTCACCAGGGAGGTTTTGCGGAGCGCCTGCGCGGCTTGCTGCGCCCGATTTTGCACACCCATTCGAGCAAGCCGGAAGTCGTCGGCCAGATCATGCGCAAGGAAGTCCATCTGGCACGCGCCGATCAACCGATCGTCGAACTGGTCGGCATGATGTCCAACCAGGCCCTGCATGCGCTGCCGGTGATCGACGACGAGCGTCGCCTGATCGGCATCCTCACGCAATCCGACATGATTGCCGCACTTTATGAAAGCAATCTGCAACACGCGACGACACCAGCACCCATCGAGATCACTGCCAACGCTGCATCGGCATAAGGAAGCGTAAGTGAGCGTGGACCAAAGGGGTGGTCGATGAAGTGGATCATCCGTGTGCCACGGTCTGTGGATCGCTCCTTTCCCCCACACGCTCCAATGAAAAAACGGCGCCCGAAAGCCCTTTCAGGTTTTCGGGCGCCGCTTCAGGTATCGCCGGGCTTTCCGCCCGCCGTTGTCAGATCACTTCTTTGGCGTGCATGTCCGCGATCTGCTCCGCGGTGTAGCCCAGCTCGGCCAACACATCGTCGGAGTGCTCGCCCAGCAGCGGCGAACCGGTGATCTCGGGCTTCATGTCCGAGAACTTGATCGGGCTGCCGACCGTGAAGTAGCTGCCGCGCGTCTTGTGCTGGACTTCGGTGATGGTGCCGCTGGCGCGCAACGATTCATCGGCCAGGATTTCCTTCATCGTCAGCACCGGCGAGCAAGGGATGTCGAACTTGCGCAACACGTCCACTGCCTCGAACTTCGTCTTGTCTTTCAACCAGTCTTCGATGGTTGCGAAGATGTCGTTGATGTGCGGCTGACGTGCCTTCGGCGTCATGTACAGCGGATCCGTCTTCCACTCCGGCTTGCCGATCGCGTCGGCGATCGGACCCCACGCATGGCCCTGCACGGTGAAATAGATGTAGGCGTTCGGATCGGTCTCCCAGCCCTTGCACTTCAGGATCCAGCCGGGCTGGCCGCCACCGCCGGCGTTGCCGCCGCGCGGCACGACCTTGTCCTTGAAGGCTTCCATCTCGTGCGGGTATTGCGGATATTCTTCCAGGTAGCCCAGGCGGTCCAGGCGTTGCTGGTCGCGCAGCTTGACGCGACACAGGTTGAGCACGCTGTCCTGCATCGACACGGCGACTTTCTGTCCCTTGCCGGTCTGCTGGCGGCCGATGATGGCCGTCAGGATGCCGATGGCCAGGTGCATGCCGGTGTTGGTGTCGCCCAGGGCCGCTGCGGAGATGGTCGGCACGGCGTTGTCGCCTTTCCACCAGCCGGTGGTCGAGGCCGCGCCGCCAGCGCACTGCGCCACGTTTTCGTAGACCTTCAGGTCTTCGTAGTGGTGACCATCGGAGAAGCCCTTGACGGACGCCAGGATCATCTTCGGATTCAGTTCCTGGATGCGGGCCCAGGTGAAGCCCATGCGGTCCAGTGCGCCAGGGCCAAAGTTCTCGACCATCACATCCGATTCACGGATCAGCTTTTCGAGCACTTCCTTGCCCAGCGGCTTCTTGGTGTCGAGGGTCAGCGAGCGCTTGTTGCTGTTCAACATAGTGAAGTACAGTGCATCGACGTTCGGTATGTCCTGCAGCTGGGTGCGGGTGACGTCGCCGGAACCGGGACGCTCGACCTTGATGACGTCGGCGCCGAACCAGGCCAGCATCTGGGTACAGGCCGGACCGGCCTGCACGTGGGTGAAATCGATGATCTTGATACCTGCCAGTGGCATGTTACCCATGATGGAAATTCCTTTTTAGCGGTGAAGATTTGGTGAAGTGCCGAAGCGGGCTGCGGCACGGTGTGCTGAATGTCTGCGCGAGCGGCCCGACTTGCGCCGGGCCCTGGCGATCTTTGCTGGACCTTTACTTCTTGCCGGCCTTGCTTTGCGGGTTCAGGTTGGTCAGGCGTCCGCTCTCGGTGCCGGCGGTCTCGTCGATGACGGCGTTGATCAGGCTCGGCTTGCCGGAGGCGATCGCTTCTTGCAGCGCCTTGGTCATTTCTTCCGGCGTGGTGACGTGGTAGCCGATGCCGCCGAAGGCTTCGATCATCTTGTCGTACCGGGCATTCTTGACGAACACGGTTGGCGCCACATCCTTGCCGCCGGTCGGATTCACATCCGTGCCGCGATAGACACCGTTGTTGTTGAAGACGATGGTGCAGACCGGCAGCTCGTAGCGGCAGATGGTTTCCAGCTCCATGCCCGAGAAACCGAAGGCGCTGTCGCCTTCGATCGCCACCACCGGCAGACCGCTGGTGACGGCCGCGCCGATCGCATAGCCCATGCCGATGCCCATGATGCCCCAGGTGCCGGAATCGAAGCGCTTGCGCGGCTCGTACATGTCGATGATCGAGCGGGCGTAATCGAGCGTGTTGGCGCCTTCGTTGACGACGTTGATGTCGGGACGGGTCTTCAACACGTCGCGGATCGCCCGCAGCGCGCTGTGGAAATTCATCGGCGATGGATTCAGCTCGAGCGTGGCCGCCATCTTGGACAGGTTCTTGTCCTTGCGCTCGGCAATCGCGCCGGTCCATTCCGCGCCCGGCTTGGTGAAGCCGCTCTTGATACCGTCCAGCAGGGCCGCGACGCACGAACCGATGTCGCCGATCAGCGGTGCGGCAATCGCCACGTTGCTGTCGATTTCAGTCGGCGAGATATCGATCTGGATGAATTGCTTCGGCTTGCCCCAGGTCTTGCCCTTGCCATGCGACAGAAGCCAGTTCAGGCGGGCGCCGATGAGCACCACGACGTCGGCTTCGGCCAGCACGAACGAGCGCGCGGCCGAAGCCGATTGCGCATGCGTGTCCGGCAGCAGGCCCTTGGCCATCGACATCGGCAGGTAGGGAATGCCGGACTGTTCGACGAAGGCGCGGATGTCGGCGTCGCACTGCGCGTAGGCTGCGCCCTTGCCGAGCAGGATCAATGGCCGCTTGGCAGTTTTCAGCAGATCGAGCGCGCGCTTGACCGAATCGGGCGCCGGCAACTGACGCGGCACCGGATCGACGACTTTCACCAGCGACTTGCGGCCATGTTCGGCATCCAGCGACTGGCTCAGCAACTGCGCCGGCAAGTCGAGGTACACGCCGCCCGGACGACCGGATACCGCTGCACGGATGGCGCGCGCAATGCCGATGCCGATGTCTTCGGCCTTGTTGATGCGATAAGACGCCTTGGCATACGGCTTGGCGGCGTTCAACTGATCCATCTCTTCGTAATCGCCCTGCTGCAGGTCGACGATCTCGCGCTCGCTGGAGCCGGAAATCAGGATCATCGGGAAGCAGTTGGTGGTGGCATTGGCCAGCGCGGTCAGGCCGTTCAAAAAGCCCGGCGCCGACACCGTCAGGCAAATGCCCGGCTTTTGCGTCATGTAACCGGCGATGGCGGCAGCGTTGCCGGCATGCTGCTCATGGCGAAAGCCGATGAAGCGCATTCCTTCGGCTTGCGCCAGGCGCGCCAGATCGGTAATCGGAATGCCGACCAGGCCGAAAATCGTGTCGATGTCATTGTGTTTCAATGCATCGATCACGAGGTGGAAGCCGTCGGTCATTTCGGTGGATGTTGTCTCGTCTGTCATAATGAAATCCTTCTCTTGTAGGGATCGTAGAGCGGCTTCATTCTTGTAATGTTGGTGACTGCTGAAGTCGTGCCGTATCCGGTGGTCTCGGTCCTGGAATGGGTTGGTCCAGCCGGCCCCTTCCGTACTTCCCGGGATGGCCGAATCGGTCAGCCCGTCAAGTGACCGCCATCATAGCGATGTGTGCTTTCGCTCATCATTGACCAGGGTCAATTTTCGCCGCATCATGGGGTCCGTACCAATTGTCTTTCGCTTCTCGGGCTTATCTTGACGACGCTTCTCACTCATCCCGAACGCAACATCATCCACGTCCAGTTACGGCAAAACACCGCTCTCAAGGAGTTGAATGCCGAGGAACTGGCCGAACTCGAGTTCCTGCTTACCATCGTCGACTGCCACAAGGGTGACTATCTGTTGCACCAGGGCGTTCATGACATGGAGCAATACTTTATTGTCGATGGCATCCTGAAGCGGGTCGTGACGACACCGGACGCAAAGGAAATGATCCTTCGCTTCGCAGACGCCAACGAAATGGAAACCAGCTACGCCGCATGGCGCCTGAAAACGCCGACGCCCTACAGCGTGGTGTGCGTGACCAAGGCGCGGGTGGCCAAGCTGGCGCTGCCGGCGTGGATCGCCTTCATGGACCGCCATCCGGCGCTCAAGGCAGCGTTCGAGTACGAGGTCATGAAGCTGATGAGCGAAATCATGGCGCACACCATCACGCTGCATCTGCTGGACGCACCAGGCCGTGTGCATCGCTTCGTGCGCAAGCATCCGGAGCTGTTCGACCGGATTCCAAAGAAAGAGCTGGCTTCCTACCTCAACCTCTCCGCCGAAACCCTGAGCCGTCTGAAGCATCAGGGGAAGATCTGAACGTTGGATCTGAACATTGGATCCAAGCGCTGCCCTCGTAGGATCCGGTACCAGATCAGCTGTTATACATTCAACTTATAACGCCTATCGAATCTTGAAATTAGACTCATAGCTGTGGCGCGGTTAGCATCCTTCCATCGACGAAATTCAATCCTTAGGAGCTTCCATCATGACGACCGCCACCACCAATTTTTCAGCGCAAGGCAATTCTTCCCCGATCGCTGCACCGACGCTGCTGTCGCTGGTCACGGCGCTGTTCGGCCTGAACCTGCGTGAGACGCTCAATGCCGAATCGACTGGCGATCAAGGCGACGCTGCGTATCACTACGGCATGTAATTCTGTGCTTGGGCGGATCGCACCGATCCGCTACAGCTGTTGCAGCCTGAATTGAAAGAAATGCCGGCAATAGCCGGCATTCTTGTTTTCCGGCCGTTCATGCGGTTCTGCGCACGGTGATGCGGTCAACGAAAAATTCACCATCGATGCACTTGCGGTGCGGGACCCTGGTCATGGCAAAGCCGG
>JAYUWF010000401.1:0-9555 GCA_043753685.1 Herminiimonas sp. | reverse complement strand
GCAACGACAGTGCCTTGCGCCGCTGGCAGTGGATCGAAGCCAATCGTCTGTACGTGCAGCAAAAGAGCGGCGGCAGGGTGGCTTACCTCTATCTGCCGAATACCGCCGATGAAGGCTTTCAGTATTTCAACCGGATGTTCTTTGCACAATCCGACAAGCAGGCGGTGATCATCGACGAACGCCGCAACGGCGGCGGGCAAGCCGCCAATTACATTACCGACGTCCTGAGCCGGCGCTATCTGGCCAGCTGGAAGGACCGCGACGGCTTGTTGTTCGATACGCCGGGCGGCGCCATCTACGGGCCGAAGGTGATGCTGATCGATCAGGACGCCGGCTCGGGTGGCGACTTCCTGCCCTACGCCTTCAAGCGCCTGGGCCTGGGTACGCTGGTGGGCAAGCGTACCTGGGGCGGCCTGATCGGCATTTCCACCAATCCGGACCTGATCGATGGCGGCAATCTGACGGTACCGTACTTCCGCTTCTTCACGCCCGAAGGCAAGTGGGCGGTCGAGAACGAAGGCGTGGCGCCGGACCTCGATGTCGAGCTGGAGCCAGACCAGGTCAATCGCGGCCGCGACAGCCAGCTCGATGCCGGCATCGCACGCATCTTGAAGGATCTGGAACAATATCGGCCCGTGCAGCAGCGCAGCGCACCGGCCATGCCGACCAAACCGGGAAATTGAAATGAAACCTTTCGCCAGCATTCTCTTCGCAGCAAGCCTGTCGATCGCCAGCAGCGCCATCGCACAGGAAACCGTCGCCATCGACAAGGCAAAAGTCGCTGCCAGCATCTGGCTGGCGCTGGTCGATTCCGGCGATTACGCGCAGAGTTGGGAGCAGAGCGCAGCGCCCTTTCAGGCCGGAATCGCCAAGGCCACCTGGACCGGCATGGTCGGCTCGGTGCGCGCTCCGTTCGGCGCCTTCAAGTCCCGCATCGTCAAGAGCGCCGACTACATGACCACGCTGCCCGGCGCTCCGGCGGGCGAGTACGTGGTGATTCAGTACGCCAGCCAGTTCGCAACCGTACCGAGTGCGATCGAGACGGTCACGCCGATGCGCGCCGCGGATGGCAGCTGGCGAGTCTCGGGTTATTTCATCAAGTAGCTGCGGGTGGGTACTTAACTGAAGGAGGTGGCGGGTGCTCTTGAACCGACTCATCAGGATCGAAACCGAGCGGACGCTGGTCCGGATCGTGGGGCCGGAGGACTTGCCGGATCTCCTGGAAATCAATGCCAGCGACGAAGTCACACGGTATGTTCCCTACAAGACCTGGGCCACCACCGCCGACAGCCACGCCTGGCTGGAACGCATGGAAAAGTTGCAGGCAGCCGGCGACACGCTGCAACTGGTGATCGCGCGGCGCGATACCGGACAGGTGATCGGCGCCTGCCTGCTGTTTGCCTTCGACGCAATCAGTTCGCGGGCCGAGATCGGCTACGTGCTGGGGCGTCAGCATTGGGGCCAGGGCTACATGCACGAGGCAATCGGCGCAGTCATGCGATTCGTCTTCGAACAGCTTGGATTACGCCGGCTGGAGGCGACGATCGACCCGCGCAACGTCGCGTCCTTGAAACTTGTACAGCGTTTGGGGTTCGCTAATGAAGGCGTGCGGCGCCAGCGCGTGCTGATGAAGGGCGCGCTGGTGGATCAAGCCCTGTTCGGCTGTCTGCGCGAGGATTGGCTTGCCGCGCGCCGGTCACCGCCGAGCTGACTTGCAAAGCATGCCTGGTCATGCCACATTGCCGATCGTGACCCTTTGCACATGCCGGCCACGGCGGAGCGCCACGACCCCAAACCCGAATCCAAACCAATAACAAGGAAGACACCATGACATTGAAATCGGCTCTCTCGACACTCATGATCGGCTGCATCGCCGCCGCCGGCGCACTGCCTGCCATGGCGGCGGGCGTCAAGGTCACGCCACTTGGCGGGCAGGACGGCGAGTTCTGTCCCCAGGACCGGGCGCTGATTTTCGAGGATCCGAACGGCACGCGCATCCTTTACGACGCCGGACGCACGGTGGCCGGTGGCGCCGATCCGCGCCTGGGCAAGATCGACATCGTCCTGGTCAGCCACATGCATGGCGACCATCTGGGCAATGCCCGCAACAAGGCGCCGAATTCGGGCAGCTGCGCGCAACCCGACATGTCGGTATCGGCCATGCCGAACTCGAACACGGTCGACATCGCCCTGGCCAAGAAGGCGAAGATCGTGACCGGCAGCGAAATGCCGCCGTTCTTTGCCAACAAATTGAAGGCCAACGGCGGCGATGCCAAGGATTCGATCCTTGCGCGTTTTGGCGGCAGCGTGAAGGTCGGTGGCGTGACGATTGCGACCGTACCGGCTCAGCACAGCAATGGCCTCGACCCGGATTACATCGGCGGCGACCTGGGCAAGACCATGAAGGATGCCGGCATCGCCGGATACGTTGGCGAAGCCACCGGCTATGTCTTGAAGTTCAGCAATGGGCTGGTGGCGTACCTGTCGGGCGATACCGGCGTCATCTCCGAACAGGACAGTGTCGTGCGCGGCCTGTATTCCGCCAGGCTGGTGGTCATGAACATCGGCGACATGTTCACCACCGGGCCGACCGAGGCAGCGTACGTCATCAATTCGCTGATCAAGCCGGCCTCGGTGATTCCATCGCACGCCAACGAAGTCGCGACCAAGGAAGGCAAGGTACTGCCCGGTACCAAGACCGAGGCGTTCATGAAGTCCGTCAAAGTGCCGGCCCATGTACCGCTGAGTGGCAAGACGATGGAATTCGACGGCGCTGGCATGTGCGTGGCGGGATGCTGATCGGCTGAACCGCCGACCTGCCGCGCTGTCTCGGCGTCAGTTCTCGGCGTCAGTTCTCGGCGTTTCCGGCGGCAGCCTCTGCGTGACCGCGCAGCGATGCTTCGGGTATACGCCAGGCTAGAGCATGGGCAATCAGCGCGACCAAAGCGCCACAAAAGAAGGTCATCCGGAATGCGAAGCTGGCCTCGGCGCCAGCGCCTTCTGTACCCCCGGCGCCTCCCGCCAATCCGGTCACGGCGGCGGCGCCGGTTTCCAGCATCGCGCCATGACCTTCACCGTGCAACAGCGCGAACAGGATCGAACTGAGCACTGCCACCCCGATCGCACCGCCCATGCTGCGGGACAGGGCGGTCATCGCCGTGGCAACGCCGATATTGCTGTGCGGGACAGAATTTTGCGCTGCCACCAGCGAGGTCGGCATGGTCATCCCGGTCGCAACGCCAGCCAGCATCAACGCAATGCCGGTCGCCACGCTTGCATGCGGTCCCAGGTAGGCCAGGAGGAGCATCGCCAGCGGCAACAGTCCGGTGCCGATGATCTGCAAGGGCTTGTAGCGGCCGCTGTGCAGCATCCAGCGTCCGCTGACGAATGCACCCGCCGGCACGGCCAGGGAAAACGCAATCAACTGCAGTGCGGCCTGGTCCGGACGGATGCCATCGAGGCTTTGCATGCCGAACGGCACCAGTACCGATAGCGACACCACCTCGAAAAACATGATGAACAGGATGGCGCAACTGATCCATACGCTCGGAATCCGAAAGATCGCGGGCGGCACCAGCGGTTCCTCCGTGCGGTGCTCGTGCCAGGCGAACAGCAGCAGCAATCCGATCGACACGGCGGTCATCGCCAACGTGGTCGGCGCCAGCAGGGCAGTTCCCTGGCCGACCCGGGTGATGGCCACCAGCAGCAGACTCAGCCCGCTGGTGAGCAGCAGCGCACCGGCGTAATCGATCGGACGCTTGATGCCCGGCACCGGCAACCGTTGCAACGAGCGGCGCGCGGTCCAGAGCGCCACCGCGCCGAGCGGCAGGTTGATCCAGAACACCCAACGCCAGGACAGCAAGTGGGTCAGATAACCGCCCAGTACCGGACCGCCGACGCTGGCCACCGCGTACACGACGGATATATAGCCTTGATACCGGCCACGCTCGCGCAGCGGCACGACGTCGCCGATGATCGCCTGCGCGGTCGAGATCAAACCGCCGCCGCCGATTCCCTGCAGGATGCGCGCGGCGATCAGCATCGGCATCGTGGTGGCCATGGCACACGCAACCGACGCCAGCAGGAAGACCGTCACCGCCACCGAGAGCAGCAGGCGCCGGCCGTACAGGTCGCCGAGCTTGCCGTAGACCGGAGTGGACACGGTGGCCGCTACAAGGTATCCGGCCACGACCCATGCCAGCAGCGACACGTCGCCCAGGTCGTGCGACATCTGCGGCAGCGATACCGAGACGATGGTTTGATCCAGCGCGCCGAGCAAGATGATCAGCATGAGACCGAAGACGATCGAACGGATTTCGGTCACGGAGAAACGGGGCGCGGCGGGATCGGTCATCTGGAAGTCATCTGGGACAGGTCGCGGAACTGGCCGACAAACGAAAGTCGGCAGGGCGGGCAGTGGGGTCCATGCTTCGGCTCACCGGCTGGAGGGCGGCGCCACGGCGGCGCCGTCGATGCCATGCCGCGCCAGGGCGTCGGCGATGAATCCAGAGGCCTTCATGGTTTCGACAAAATCACTCAGGTAACCGACACCAGCAGCCCGGGTTTTTGGCACCGCCATCGCCTGGTTGATGACCATGAAGCGTCCATCGATCAGACGCAGCCCGGGCAGACGTTTCGCATCCGCCTGCAGTTGCTGCTTCACGCCGGCGGCCACTTCGATGCGCTGCGCGACCATCATGTCGGTGACCGCCGGCGAACTCGGCGCGCGCACCAGCACGGCCTGTTTCAGTTCCCGCTTCAGATACAGGTCGTAGGCGCTGTCCCGGCCCACCACCACCCGCACGCCGGGACGATCGACGTCTTCGTTGCGGCGAATCGGTGAATCGGCGGCTGTCAGGTAGGCGCCTTCGATGACGACATAGGGCGCCGTGAACTCTGCCTCTGCCGCTCGCACCGGATCGATGGCGATGAAGGCCACATCCCACTCGTTGGCGCGCAGCCCGTCGAAGACCTTGCCGGCGGCGGGATAGGTCACCAGTTCGACCGGCACGCCGAGGCGCCGGCCCAGTTCGCGCGCGAGGTCGACCGAGACACCCTGTGGCGCCGCCGAGGAAGGATTGCGCACCGCCAGTATCGGATTGCCGAAATTGATGGCGGCGCGCAGCGTACCGGTGGGCGCCAGTGCCGCGCGAACGGCTGGGGAAATCAGCACAGCGGGCGACGTGGACGAAATCGAGGAAATCGACGAAGAGGGCGCAGGCGGAATACTGGCACAACCGGCCGTCAGCAGCGTCGCCGCCAGCAGTGGCGCAGCCCGCCCGGACAGCGTGCCGATAAGGTGCTCGACAAGATCGATCATGCGACTTCGGCGACGCGGGAAATGACCGCGTAGCGCTGTGCGTTCTGCGTCAACCATTGCGCCGACAACTGGCTTGCTTCTTGACTCGGATGGAAGTCGGCGCGCAGGTAATCGCGCCACGGCCGATACGCAAAACGCACCACACCGCGCTTGCCGAAGAAAAAGCTTGCTGCACTGCGCCAGGTGTGCCAGGACCATGACGAGCCGTCCCGCCGCAGATTGGCGAAGGTCTGCCGCAGCACGTCGCCGATGAAACCGAGCGTGACCCGGCGCATCCAGGTCAGGCGCCATTGATTGTTCCCACCCAGCGCCTGGTAGACATCGAAGGCGGTGCACTTGTGCTCGGACTCTTCGGCGCTGTGCCACAGCCACATCGTCTTCAGGCGCTCCTCGCACCCATCGAGCCAATCGGTATGGCCGAGCAGCCATTGCGCAAAGATCGCCGTCAAATGTTCGTTGGCGGCGGTGATGGCTAGCCAGTGCCGCACCTCGACGCCGTCGAGCATTTTTTGGTTTTCAAGGCTGCGGGCGGCCCACTCGTTGACCAGTCCCTGTTTTTCGAGATGGGCATTGAACAGGGCGTGAATCCGACGATGGGTCGCTTCCTGGCCGATGAAGCCCTGGACCTCCGGCTTGAAGCGCTGCTGCAAATCAGGCGGCAGTGCTGCGAGCCCCTTGCGCACCGAATCGATGAAAAACTGTTCGCCGACCGGAAAGCTCATCGACAAGGCGTTGAATAACGCCGTGCGAAACGCGTCGCCGCCGCACCAGTGGCGCTCGAACGGCTGTTCCAGGTCGATCAGGAGGCGTCTTACGGTCAGTTCAGTCATGTCGGGTTTGTCCAATCGTTACTTCGATGTGGTGCCTCAGGTTCGCCAAGCCACGGATTCCTGGGCTATGGCGTCAACGGCAAGCCGCCTTGCTGCTTGACGCGGATCGCGTTGAGGGTCCGTTCCATTGCCGGTAGCCGCTCTGCGATCGGCGTATGCATCGCAGCCATGCTGTTGCGTTGGGTGGCCGGATAAGCCGCGGCCAGACGCTCCCAGAATTCGCCGATGCCGTCGAGCGTGTAGCCGGCGCGCGCCAGCATGTACAGCGCGATGCGGTCGATGGCGGCGTCCTGCACCGGCGTCGTCGGTGCGATCAGCTGTTCGTCGAATGCGGTTTGCGGCGCGATGTTCAGGCTGTGAAGGCGGTCGATGACGGCGGCGATGTCCGGACGCGGCGCCAGGGTCACGACGTTGAAGGCAATCTCGCGTGCCAGTACCCAGGCCAGCTCGTCTTCCGAGCGCACGAAGCCGAGCATGCCCCGGGTGACCATGACGCGCGAGCCATCGGCATAGCTGGCAACCGTATCGGAATTGCCGAGATCGATGATCATCGCGCAAGCCGGTGTCAGCGGCACCTGGATCACGATCGATGCGTCGCCGCGCAACACCATCAACTGCAGCGACGAATTGCCGGCGACGACGTCGGCCATCAGACTGCCGGCCAGCCGTTCGGCGTTCGGGCCGCTGGGCACCGGCCGGTCGCTGGCCGCAACCAGGAGATCGCCTTCCTGAATGCCCGCCTGCATGGCGCCGCTACCAGGCAAAACGCTCATCACCTGCAGCCGGTCTTCCAGGCCGAGCCCCGTATGGGCCACTTCGACGTAGTCCGAGGAATACGAGTACTGGTTCTTGGCCGTGAAGCCGAGGATCCTGCGCGAGGCGACCGAGCACATCGGCGCGTTCTTGATCAGCAGCGGCGCTGCGACCCGATACAACAGGCGCTGCTGCTCGACCCACTGGCGCAGGGCGGACAGGCGTTCGTTCGGCGGCTCCTGTGGCGCGGTGACGACCGGCGGTGGCGGCATCGGCGGCATGCCCGTTGCCGCCTCCGGCGCTGGTAACGGCGCGCTGACGGGCGGCGGTGGCAGCGATGGCAACGGCGGCGGCTCGGCGCGCGCTCCCAGGCGGGATGAGGGTGCCGATGGCAAGGGTGGCGCCGTTGGTCGGGCAATTCGTTGTGGTGCCGCGCAGGCGCTCAGCAGTGCGACGGCCATCAGGCAGGTCATGCGCGCCGCGATCGCGCGCCGCGCGTCATGGGCCGGAAAGACAAGTGCGGGTTTCAAAGCGGGCGTCCTATGAGGGTGAATCGAGTTGTTGCCGGTTTCATGCGATCAGGCCCGGTTGGTGGCCGTTCTTGTTATCTTTTAATTATGGCGACAAGCAGGGCGCGCGCCAAGGTCAATCTGACATCAGGGACGGTACGATGCGACCTCGCGCGACGACGCGTTCACAACACAGTACGGCGGTTCAGTCGTTTCCAGATGTTTCAGGGGGCGCGTCCGAGGTGATAACGGGTATCATCGAACACTTCCATCGCGTCACCAATTCAACTCACATGACTACTTCAATGTCTGCCAGCCGATACCGGCCGTCACATCCGCTTCGGACCATGCTGCGCATGCTTGGCATCGTGGCGATGCTGTCGTCGATCGGCGGTTGCGGTGTGCTGGCCGCACCCTGCCGCGTCACATCGGCTGCCTTCAAGATGGTGCCGCTGATCGGTCATGCCGCGGCGATTCCAACCGATGCCTGCGCTGCAGTGATCGATCCTTGAAGTAGGCGATGCGCGGCGCGACCAGCACCATCAACGCGGTTTGAACACGCGCTTGGTGGAGGCTGGATTGGCGGCCAGCTTGGCGGCAGGGCGGCGTGGCCGTGGCACGAACTCACCATCGCAATTCGGGCAAACGCCCTGCAAGACACCGCTGACGCAGTCCGCGCAAAAGGTGCACTCGAAGGTACAGATGCGCGCCTCGGTGCTATCTGGGGGCAGATCCTTGTCACATTGTTCGCACCCCGGTTTCAATTCCAGCATTGTCGCTCCTAAGTGCCCGCGGTGGTCCGCTCGCCAAGTGCGGCAAGCGTTACGATTTCCGCCTCACCGTATACAATAATTTTACCCCTGCACATCGCGCCGGCGGCTGGCAGATGTTTTTGACTGGAGAACCGCGCTTGAAATCCATCCTGATCGCCGTCGTCTGCTGTGCCTGTGCCGTCTTGCCGGCAACCGCACAGGTGGTGCTGGAATCAAAAACCGCCGGCCTGATCGATGACCTGGTCTCGGCCAACCGGGTCCTGGCGAGCCAGGGCGTGCTGGACGGCTTCGGCCATGTCAGCGCTCGCAGTATCGCCGATCCGAGCCACTTCTACATGGCGCGCAGCGTTGCACCATCGTCGGTGAGTTCGACCGACATCATGGAGTTCGACCGCGATGGCAGGCCGCTCGGCCTGGAATCCCGCGTGCCCTACGTCGAGCGCTTCATCCACAGCGAAATCTACAAGGCACGCCCGGACGTCATGGCCGTGGTCCACGGTCATACGCCGTCGGTGATTCCCTTCAGCGTGACGAACGTGACGCTCAAGCCGATTTATCACATGAGCGGATTTCTCGGCAAGGGCGCGCCGGTGTTCGACATCCGCGAGGCTGCCGGCGCCAGTCCGGACACCGACCTGCTGGTAAAAACCCCGGCCCTCGGTGCGAAACTGGCGGAAAAGCTGGGCGCCGCCAGCGTGGTCCTGATGCGTGGGCACGGTTTTACCGCCGTGGCCGGATCGGTGCCTGTTGCAGTCTTCCGCTCCGTCTACACCGATCAGAATGCGCGCATCCAGACTGAAGCATTGCGGCTCGGCCAGCCGCGTTTTTTGAGCGAGCGCGAAGCCGCTCTGACCGAAAAGACCATGGAGCCGCTCAGCGAGCGGTCCTGGGACATGTGGAAAAAGCAGCCGGGCCTGTTGCGCTGAAAATCCAGGCGGCCGTTGACCTCTCCTACGCCTGGGAAACACACAATCTGTTACTTGTTTCACCCTTGGTTGTCCTTTAAGATGGCGCCGCGTGAGCAGCATCGATTGGCTGCGGCCGCTTGGGCCGGCACGGTCGTCTGGTCGCGTACTCGGACATCGAGGCACTCCCGGCCTGGACGCGGAACCGGATTTCACGACGTAGCAGCGCGCAGTAGCCCAGGGCACCCGACAGGTCGCCGAGAAGTGTGCGGCAGAGACACCGCACACGGCCGTTCTCGAGCGAACCACCGGGCCCTGGCCCATCACCCACTTTGGATGTTCCGGCAGGCTGTGCCGCGGCGTGCATGGATCGCCTCGCGCTATACCTTGCTTCGTCAGGAACACTGCGCGCTCCGTTCGGAAGGCGCCTGTGCAGATGTTGCGCGCGAGGGGATCGAGCAGACA
>JAYUWF010000400.1:0-9558 GCA_043753685.1 Herminiimonas sp. | reverse complement strand
GCACCGCCTCGGCCGATGCGCCCGCCGGCCGGTACAGCCGCAGCCGAACCGGTCCGGCCGGGCCCGCGACGGTAAGCTCACGACGCACCGATACCGCGTCGGCAGCAAGCTGGTGGATGGCGCGCCGCGCGGCATGGGCCTGACGCGCCGCATCCAGGGTCATGGCTTCGAACGGCAGGCTGCCCGCCGCCTTGCCGGCGGCGATCAGCGCCGCAATCTCCGGATCAACGCTTGTCATCTGGTCTCCAGTCATCCACTAATGGTCTGCATCGGCACGCAACACCGGTACGCAACACCGGCACGCTGCTCAGCTGCGTGCAAAGCCCCTGTAGTCACTGCGGGTGACATCGTTGCAGATGTCGGCATACCGGGCGAAGCCGCCGGCATAGGGCATGAAGACACGCGGCTTGCCGGGCACATTGGCGCCCAGGTACCAGGAAGAACTGGCCATCGGCAGCAAGGTCGCGTTCGCTGCGTCGTTGACCTGCTCGACCCACTGCTCGGCGGCTGCCGGTTCGGCTTCGATGCGGGTCAGCTCGCTTGCCCGCATGTCGCGAATGCAGCGCGTGATCCAGTCGACATGCTGCTCGATGGCGATCGGCATGTTGCACAGGACCGAAGGACTGCCTGGACCGGTGATGGTGAACAGGTTCGGAAATTTTGGCGTCTGCAGCCCCAGGTAGGTGCGCGGACCGGCCGCCCATGCTTCCTTGAGCGCGTAACCGTGACTGCCGGTGATATTGAGCCGCAGCAGCGAACCCGTGAATGCATCGAAGCCGGTTGCAAAGACGATGATGTCGAATTCGTATTCCTGGTTGCTGGTGCGGATCCCCTTTTCGGTCACCTCGACGATGGGTTCGGCCTTCAGGTCGACCAAGAGAACGTTATCCCGATTGAAGGTTTCGAAATACCCTGAGTCGATCGGCGGGCGCTTGGTGGCGAAACCGTGGTCGCGTGGCGTCAGCATCTCGACGACTTTTGCATCCTCGACCACCGAGGCGATTTTTTCGCGGATGAAATCCGACGCCGTTTCGTTGGCCTTCTCATTTTCTAAAATGTCCTTGAACGATGCGCGAAAGCGCAGTCCGCCGCGTTCCCAGGCTTTTTCATAGATGGCGCGGCGCTCTGCATCGGATACCGATCCGGCCGTCAGCTTCGACATCGAAAACGGATGGCCGTTGGTGCCGCTGCGCGCGCGGCGCCACACATCGTCGTAGTTTTTCCGGGTCAAATCGACTTCGTCCGGTGTCACGGGACGATTCCTGGCGGGGATGCTGTAGTTCGCAGTGCGCTGGAAGATCGTCAGATGTTTCGATTGTTTGGCCAGCACAGGCGCTACCTGGATGCCGGTCGAGCCGGTGCCGATCTGGCCAACGCGCTTGCCGGCGAAGTCGATGCCTTCCGGTGGCCAGTTACCGGTGTGGTACCAGTCGCCCTTGAAATTCTCGAGGCCCTTGAACTTCGGCACGTTCGCTGTCGACAGGCAACCGACGGCAGTGATCAAGAACTGCGCCTGGAAGGTCTCGCCGGCGACGGTCTGGACCGTCCACAGGTTCGTGCCGTCGTCGAAGGCAGCTGATGTGACTTCCGTGTCGAGCTGGATGTCGCGCTTGAGTTCGAGCCGGTCGGCCACGAAGTTGAGGTACTTCCGGATTTCGGTGTGTTCGGGATAACGTTCCGACCAGCTCCACGCTTGTTCGATCGCTTTGTTAAAAGAGTAGCAGTAGTAGTAGCTCTCGGAGTCGCAACGCGCACCCGGATACCGGTTCCAGAACCAGGTACCGCCGACGCCGGCGCCCTTTTCCAGCACGCGGACCTTCAGGCCAAGCTCATCGCGCAGTTTATGTAATTGGTACAGGCCGGAGAACCCGGCGCCTATGATGATGGCATCCAATGCTTGCGGCGCAGATGGGACTGCGGGCGTGGTGCTCTGTTGCGTCGTCATTGCTTGTCTCCGGTTTTATTGGGACCCTTGTTGAAAAGAAGTGTATGGCTTGCCCGGCTGCTGGCATACTTCCGTGAATTCAAACCTTGTGTGAACGAACGGCACAGGTCAACTTGCTGGATCATTGGGCGGGCATGCCGACACAGGCTCCAATGGCACCTGGCATTTTTGCGGTCGCAGTGAATCACTGGCACAGGTAGGCGCGATGAGTCGTTACATGGAAATGCAGGTGTTCGTGCGCGCCGCCGAGGACGGCAGTTTTTCGGCGGCGGCGCGCAATTTGGCGTTGACGCCTTCAGCCGTCAGCAAGTTGATCGCACGGATGGAAAACCGCTTGGGCGTACTGCTGTTTCGACGCACGCACCGCACCATTGAACTGACGCAAGAGGGCGAGGCCTTCTATCAGGCAGCGCAGATGGCGATCGAAGCCGTCGAGACAGCGGATGCGGCAGTTTTTTCCGGCATGGCGGCGCAGCAGACCTTGCGGATTCGTTCGATGCCCATCTTCGGTCAGACGGTGCTCGCAGCGAAGGTTGCCGATTTTTGCGCGCTACACCCGAATCTCAATGTCGAAATGCAGTTGCGCATCGATGCCACCCACCTGCTCGACGACGGCATGGACGTTGCCATCCACGTCGGCCACCTGAAAAACTCGTCGCTCATTGCGATGCCCTTCGCCAGCACCCGCTGGATCATCTGCGCATCGCCCGAGTACCTGGCGCAGCACGGCACCCCTTTGCACCCGGACGACCTCGTGCATCATGCATGCGTCAATTTCGTTGCGTCGATTGCAGCCAGTACATGGATGGTCCGTTTTGCCGATGGCACCGCGCGGCCGCTGCCGATCAAGAGCCGCATCTTGTCCAATCAAGCCTCGGTGCTGATCGAATTTGCCCGCGCCGGGCTCGGCATCGCCCGCCTGATCGAAGTCCAGGTGGCCGATGACCTGGCGCAGGGCCGTCTGATCGAGCTCTTTCCCGAACATCAATGTCACGATGAAGATCCGATCATTGCTGTCTACCAGAGCCGGCGCAACCTGAGCAGCCGCATACGGGCATTCATTGATTTCTTGCGAACCGCTTTTCCCGATCCGCCGCCTTGGCGGCACTGGAGGAAGGCGCCAGAGGGTGTACCGTTGATGACAGACGAGGCACTGTGATCACAACGCCAACATCTGCCGGAGCTGGCTTATGCGACGTGGGAATGGATGCGACTCGATAATGCGAAAGCGCATCTGGCTTCACTACGATGGAACGACGAAAATCCTGCCAGCCGGTTGTGCAGCAACGTGAGATTCCGCGTCAGATCGCGGACCGGACTGCGCACACTTCTTGCTAGTAGTGATGGACAACGCGATCGCACGCATCGTGACGAATGTTTTAGCCACAGACAGGTAAGCCATCCCAACCGCGCAGTGACACGGAAGCGGCGAAATGCCGGCGAGGCTTGACGACGCCACAACGGAGACGACAGGTACCTCATGTTCCCGAATATTTTACTCGATACTCTAACTGCGGAACTTGGACTGAGTGGCGACGACGACCTGAGCCGTTACCTCGAGCTACCCGCCGAAGTGATCCATGACGTGCGCTGCCAGTTGTGTACGATCACGTCCGAAGTGATCATCGTCATCAATGAACGCACCGGAATGCCCGTGCACAAGATCCGTGCAATGATCGCGATCGAACCCGTGCTGCGGCATTGAAAATTTGCCAATACGGAGATGAAACCTGACGGTCCAAAAAAATACTGGCTCAAGTTTTCCTGGAACGGACCGTCAACAGTTTGTCTCCAAAGTGAAATTCTTGTCCCGCGAAGCCGTCTGCTTCGCGGGTTTTTTTTGCCTGAATGCCTGGTCCGACGCTGCGCCGATGCCCTGCCCAATTCAGGCGAGGCGACAGCGTTGCCGGTGCCCCGTTGTTCAAATCAGATCCATCCGCCGCGCTGCCTGCGTCAATTCATCGCGAAACGCCGGGTGCGAAATCGCGATCATTTCGCGCGCTCGCTGCTTGACCGATTTGCCGCGCAACTGCGCCACGCCGAATTCGGTAATCACGTAATTGACATCGTTCTTGCTGCAGCTGACATGGGTACCGTGCGCCAGCACCGGCACGATGCGCGAAATCGTATCGGCCTTGGCGGTGGCCGGCACCACGATGAAGGCCTTGCCGCCTTCCGAGCGGTTGGCCGCGCGCACGAAATCGGACTGGCCGCCGGTGCCGGAATACGGCACGTGGCCCAGGCTTTCGGAACCGCACTGGCCCATCAGGTCGACCTGCAGCGTGGCGTTGATGGCAGCGAGCTGATTGTTTTGCCCGGCGATATAGGGATCGTTGGTGAAATCCGAAGGATGCATCTCGACCATCGGGTTGCGGTTGACGAAGCGGTAGAGCTTTTGCGAGCCGAGCAGGAAGGTGCCGACGATCTTGCCCGGCATGAAGCTCTTGCGGCTGCAATCGACCGCGCCGCTTTCGACCAGCGACAGGATGCCGTCGCCGATCATTTCCGAATGAATTCCAAGATTCTTCTTGCCGCTCAATTGCAGCACCACCGCATCCGGAATGCCGCCGTAACCGATCTGCAGCGTCGAGCCATCTTCGATCAGGTCGGCGACATAGCTGCCGATGGCTTGCTGCACCGGGCCGATGACCGGCATGCCGACCTCCATGATCGCCTCGGTGCTTTCGACCAGTGCGCTGACCTTTGAGACGTGGACGTGACAATTGCCGTTCGTGAACGGCACGTTCGGATTGACTTCCAGGACGATCGCCCGCGCCTTGGCCAGCGCCGCCATGGTGTAGTCGGTACCCAGGCTGATCGAAAAATACCCATGCTCGTCCATCGGGGACGCCATCGCAAACACGACATCGGCGGCGATCTGGCCGCGCCGGATCATGCCCGGGATTTCAGAAAAATAGTTGGGAATGAAATCCGACCAACCGGCCTGGCCGCCCGCCCGCGAGGCCGGGCCGAAGAACAGCGCCGAATGCTGGACGTGTTCGGCCGTCTCGCGGTCGAAATAACCGTACTTGCGCACCGCCAGGATCTGCAGCACCTTGACGCTCCTGAAGCTGCGGCGCTGCTCGGACAGCGCCGTGAGCAGCGCGGGCGGCTCGCCGACGCCGGTCGGCACGATGATGTGATCGCCATCGCGTACCAGACGCACGGCATCCTCGGGGGTGGTGCGCTTGCTGTCATAAAGGGCTTGAACGGACATGGTGTCTCCTGGTGGGGCGGTGTCTTGTGTCGGCGCGGCGGGAGCGCCGTTATTTTCTTCATATTACGACAGGTGGTTTACAGCATGCTGACACGACCATCCGACGACAGTGGCGGACGACATTTATAGCCTTTGCGCCGCCGTAATCCACTTTTACGTGCGGCGAGGCAAAATAGAGATCGCGAGACCGCTCTGCGCGAGGCGACTAGCCGGCGCACCGCATTCAAATTTGGCTTCCATCCAAGGACTTATCATGCATTTGAACCGACAGTTTCTCTGCCAGACCGTGCTGGCCTGCGCTGCCCTTGCGCCGTTCGCTGCGCTCCATGCCCAGTCGATGCCGAATGCAACAGCGCCCGGCATGGACGGCTCGATGCCGCCGCGCGGCCCAGCCAAGGAGGACATGCACCGCATGCATGGCATGGGCGGGATGGATCGCATGGAGGGGCGGGAGGGCATGACGGGACATTACGGGGCCGGAGTGGGTGGTATGAGTGGTCTGGGTGCGATGGGTGCGATGGGGCGGATGGAAGGGATGGAACATCACGTGCTGGCCTTCCTGCACGGCGTGGATCTGGACGATGCGCAAAGCGACCAGATCTACATGATCATGCATGAACAGGCGCCGCAGTTGCGCATGATCCGGAAAGCCCGCCAGCGCGCCGAACGTGAGTTGAACACCCTGGCGCGCTCCGGCGAATACAACGATGCGGCAGCCCGCCCGATGGTCGAAGCCATCGTCAAGAGCACTTCCGATACCGCCTACCTGCAGGCGCGTGCGCAGAGCCGGATCGTCGCCCTGCTGCGGCCCGACCAGCGGGCGCGGATTGCCCAGTCCGGCATCCGCTCGATGATTCGGCCAGCGCCAGACAACGCGGCGCCGCGCTGAGCCCCCGATGCGCACGTCGAAAAATCGTACGTGCGATGGGCACTTCATGCCGCTGTTTCAAAAGGCAGGACCGCGGTGCCTTGGCAAACGCCGGCGCACCATTGCTGGAACCAACTTTCACGGCTAAGATTCCCGGTTGCTGACAGGCACCCCCACCGCCGGTGGATCGGGACAGCGCACACACGACGTGCGCTGACCGGGGCTTGTCGGTTCATTCACCGGAATGTTCATGGCCGCCAAACTGTCCCGCCTGCCCTCGCAACTGTCCCGTGCGCTTACCTCGCTGTGCATCCCGTTTTCGTCGTCGCCGCTTGTGCTGTCTGGCCTGATGCACGTTTTGCTGTGCGCTGGCCTTGCCACGGCGCCTGCCTTGGCCGATGCGGCTGGCACCGGGCCCTCCGCCATCATCAACGGTGCGCCCGTCGTAGAAGCCAGCGCCGAGGTGCGCGCTTTGCACGCCCTGTTCGACCGTGCCTGGGAAGCCGACCTGGTGGCCGACCCGTTGACGGCGACGTACTACGGCGACACCCGCTTCAACACCCGCTGGCCCGACATCAGCCCCGCCGCCCGTGCGCGCAGCCATGCCGCCGACCTGAAGGTACTGGCTGACCTGGCGGCAATTCCGCGTGCCCGGTTGCCGTCGGCCGAACAACGCAACGTCGACCTGTTCCAGCGGCGCTACCAGGATCGCATCGACGCTTGGCCGCATCAGCTGTGGGCCTATGATTTGAATGCCCGCGAGGGCGTGCAAAGCTTGAACGAAGTTGCCGAACTGATGCCCTTCGCCAGCGCGGCCGACTATGACGCCTGGCTGCAACGCCTGGACGGCATGCCAGCCTACCTCGACCAGTTCATCGAACAGTTGCGCACCGCCGCCCAACAGAAACGCACCCAGCCGCGCGGCCTGATGGAACGGGTGCTGCCGCAGCTGGTGCTGCAAACCGTCGATGAGCCGGAAAAAAGTCCCTTCTTCGCCCGCTTCACTGAATTTCCCGACGCCGTGTCGGCTGCCGATCGAACCCGAATCACTGCGCGTGCGCGGCAAGTCATCGGCGAGCGCGTCATTCCGGCCTACCGCCGCTTCGCGACCTTCTTCAAAAACGAGTACTTGCCAGCCTGCCGCACCAGCGTCGGAATCTGGGACACGCCCGGCGGCGACGCTATGTATGGCAGCCGCGTCAGGTTTCATACCACCACCGACCTGACACCGGAGCAGATCCACGCCATCGGCCTGCAGGAAGTCGAGCGCATACGCGGCGAGATGCAAACGGTTATGACGCAGGTCGGCTTTACCGGCAGTCGCCAGCAATTCTTCGACAAGCTGCGCACCGATCCGCAGTTCTATTACAAGACGCCAGACGAGCTGTACCGCGCCTATGTGGTCACTGCCAAGCAAATCGAGCCGGAGCTGCCCGCACTCTTCGGCAAGCTGTACCGCACGCCGTTCGGTGTGCGGCCGATTCCGATGACCAGCGCGCCCAACACCACCACAGCGTATTACAGCGGACCGTCGCTCGACGGCCGCCGCGCCGGCTATTACTACGTCAACCTGTACCGCCCGGAAGTGCGTCCGAAATACGAAATCGAAGTCTTGACCGTGCATGAATCGGTGCCCGGCCATCACCTGCAGATCGCCCTGGCGCAGGAGCAGGGCGACTTGCCGGCGTTCCGACGCTTCGGCGACTTCACGGCCTTCATCGAAGGCTGGGGTCTGTATTCGGAACGTCTCGGCTACGACCTGGGCCTCTACAAGGATCCGTACTCGCGCTTCGGCCAGCTGACCTACGACATGTGGCGCGCGGTGCGCCTGGTGGTCGATACCGGCATCCACTCGAAACGCTGGACCCGGCAGCAGGCGATCGAGTATTTCAAGGACAATGCGGCCAAGACCGAAGCCGACATTGTCAATGAAATCGACCGCTATATCGGATGGCCGGGCCAGGCGCTGGCCTACAAGATCGGACAGATGAAAATCCTGGCCCTGCGCGCCGAATCCGAAAAGTCGCTCGGCGACCGTTTCGACATCCGCAGCTTCCACGATGCGCTGCTGGGCAGCGGCGCGGTACCGCTCGATGTGCTGCAAGCGCAGATGCGCGACTGGCAAAAAGCGCAGCTGGCGGCGCCAGCGGCCAAACGCTGAATTACGCAAGCAGACAACGGCTACGCGATCCGATTCTGCTTGTACATGTCCGGCAGTTCAATGCCCAGTCTGCCAGCTGCGTCCGCCATCGTCTGGAGATGCTTGGCTTCGTTTTCGTGCAACCGCTGACGCAGTTTTTCGCGATCCTTGTTTGCAACGAATTTCATGGCTAGCGGGTAACCCGGATCACCGTCCTTTTCATGTTTTCGAACGACTGCATTCATTGCAATTTTCGATATGCACATTCCCATTGGAGCACTCCAGTGAATTTGAATAAGTGATTTGCATAAGTCGCGACTTCCCGCCGTCGACGCTTGAAATGCCGGGGGGCTACGTCCCCCATCGAGACTTTAAAGAGAGTCAGAAGTCAATGCCTTGCGCGAACCGTATGGAAATCCCTGCTCACATTGGTAAAAAGCCAAACCAAACCATTCTCCCCTGTCCGCGCGGTGTCGCACAGACACCGTCGCCTACCTGCCTTACGGTGACAGTTCATGCTGACCCGGATTGCAGTTCTTAGCGTCTCACCGTCAATTTTGCGGCGATCGACGGGTTTCAGCACTTTTCAATCGTGACCATAGGAAATCATGCGACTAGCTAACCGGCCGCCATCGAAGAAATGGCAGATCGCCTTGGGCGTTGTCGAAATGGCGAGTGTAATTTTTTACGTCTGGAAACAGGCACGGCAAAACGATCATGCAACGGGGGGCCACAAACTGGCACTGGAATCGCAACCGAAGCGAGGCGAGCCGCCGGCGCCGCCCGAAGCGCAGCTCGACACACCGCAAAACCGCAAAGCGCTGACCGACTCGCCGGCCGATGCCGTCGCCAGTCTGGCGAAAGGTCACGGCTTCAGCCTGCGCGCTCTGGGCCATGTAGCCATCGATGCCGCGAAAGCCTGGTCGGCGCACCGTGCCGCCAGCAAGGGCGCCGCGCTGGCGCTCTACACGTTGTTTTCGCTGGCGCCGATGCTGATGCTCGTGGTGGCGGTGGCCGGCCTGTTTTTCGGTGCCGACGCGGTGCGCGAACTGGTCACGCGCCAGTTGAGCGGCATGCTGGGCGCGCAAGGCGCCGATGCAGTGAAATCGATCATCGCCGGCGCGCATTTTCAGAGCGACAGCATCATGGCTGCCGGCATTTCCGCCACGCTGTTGCTGGTGGGCGCCACCAGCGCCTTTGCGGAATTGAAGGATAGCCTGGATGAATTATGGGAAGTCCCGAAGAGTAACGAAAGCGGCTTGTGGGCCATGCTGCGGCAGCGCTTTCTGTCGTTCGGGCTGGTGTTGGTGCTGGCGCTGATGCTGCTGATTTCGCTTGCCGTCAGTGCGATGTTGTCGATGGTTGGCGAAATGTGGGTCGGCGGCGTG
>JAYUWF010000399.1:0-9572 GCA_043753685.1 Herminiimonas sp. | reverse complement strand
CAGCGTGGTGCGCTGGCGGCGATCGATCAACTGTTCGGCCAGGGGCGCCTGCAGCTGCATGACGATGCTGCCCTGTGGCGTGCCCGGTGGCATGCCTGGCGGCGGCGCCGGACCAGTCGTACCGACATTGACGACGTTGAAATCCCGGCGCCGCCGGCGCGATTCCCGTAGCGGGCCGGCCGGCAAGGTCCAGCCGTTGCCATCACCGCGCAGGTCCGACAGTACGATTTCAATTGCGCGGCCAAGGCGATAGTGTTGCAGACCGTCGTCGGAGAGGATCACATCGACTTCCGGATGCGCGGCCAGCAATGCCTGGCCCGCCGCCACGCGATCGCGTCCGACCATCAGAGGACAACCGGTGCGTCGAACGATCAATACCGGTTCATCGCCCGTGGCCTGGGCGCTGGAGGACGCGGTGACGCGCTGCACGCCGGCGTCCTTGCTGCCATAGCCGCGCGAGATCACGCCGGGATGGAAGCCGGCCTGGCGCAGTGCGTCGACCAGCCAGATGGTCAGCGGTGTCTTGCCGGTGCCGCCGACAAACAGGTTGCCGACCACAATGACAGGTACCGGCAGTTCGACGGTCTTGAAGATGCCGACCCCATAGAGCCAGCGGCGCAGTCCGGCCAGCGCCGCAAACAGCAGCGAGACCGGCCACAACAGGCAGGCGACGGGGCCGCGCCGCAGCCACATGCGCATCATGGCCGCTGCGAGGCTGGCGCGCGGCCGCTCGCTACTTGCGGGCACTGGCTTGCGCGGCGAAGGTCACCCGGTCATAGCCGGCCAGCCGGGCGGCTTCCAGCACGTTGATCACCGACTGGTGCGCGGCGGTGGCGTCGGCGTTGATGATGACGATCGGATCCTTCTGGCCGGCCGGCTTGGCCTGGGCGGCGGTCTTCAACTCATCGGCCAGGCCACCGGCTTCACGGGTGGCCACGCGCACGTTGTTGACGGCGTAGTTACCCTGCGGGTCCACGGCAACATTGATTTCAAAAGGCTGTTGCTGCGCCTTTTCGGCATCGGCCGTCGGCAGGGTGATCTGGAGTGCAGTGAACTTGCTGTAGGTCGTCGTGACCATCAGGAAGATCAGAATCACCAGCAAAACGTCGATGAAGGGAATCAGATTGATTTCCGGATCTTCGCGGCCACGCCCCTTGCGAAAGTTCATGAGCGGTTGCCATGCACGATATCGACGAACTTGACCGCCTGTTGCTCCATGTCGATGATGAAGCTGTCGACCAGGGCGCGGAAGTGCCGGTAGAAGACCAGTGCCGGCATGGCGATTGCCAGGCCAAAACCGGTGTTGTAAAGCGCGACCGAAATTCCATGCGCCAGTTGCGCCGGATTGGCGCCGGTGGCGTTTTGCGCGCCGAAAATCTCGATCATTCCGACCACGGTGCCGAACAGCCCCATCAGCGGCGCCAGTGTGGCGATGGTGCCCAGCGTCGTCAGGAAGCGCTCCAGATCGTGGGCAGTGCCGCGTCCGGCTTCCTCGATCGACTCTTTCATCACGTCCCGCGGCGAATCGACATTGCGCAGGCCGGCGGCCAGCACCCGGCCGAGCGGCGAATTCTTTTCGAGCGTGCCGATGACGCCATCGTCGACCTTGCCGTTGTGATAGACCCGCACCACTTCATTCAATAAATTCGGCGGCAGGATGCGTGAGCGGCGCAGGTACAATATTCGCTCGATGATCAGCGCCAGCGCAATCATGGAGGCGGTCAGCAAGAGCCAGATCGGCCAGCCTGCAGCTTGAATAATGGCGAGCAAATGGAACTCCCTGGAATGTATCGGATGGATCGGTATGGATGCAGAATGTAACGTGTTGGGCGCGCGTGGGCAAGCTTCATGCTGTCATGAAAAAGTTGTGCACACAATCTGTGGATAACTTTGTGAGTAACTCGATTCGACGCGCGAAGATTCTTGATTCCAAACGAGTTTATCGTTCTGCCTGGAAATTATGCAAAATTTAATTCTTTTTGAATTCAACAGCTTGCACAACCCTGGTCGGTCCCTAGCCAAACGTGACAGTTGCGTGACAAGCGGCGGCGCCTGTGGACAGTTTCAGTTGCGGATGGCACCGTGAACTCCGGCGAGAGCGCGGCGGGACCTGCCGTCCTGAGTGTTTCCGCGCTCAACCAGGCAGTGGCGCGCCTGCTAGAACGGAATTTTCCGCTGGCCTGGGTTTCCGGTGAAATTTCGAATTTCACCCGGGCCGCTTCCGGTCACTGGTACTTCACGCTCAAGGACGATGGCGCGCAAGTGCGGGCCGTGATGTTTCGTGGCCGCGCACAATACGCCGACTTCACGCCGCGCGAAGGCGATCGGGTGGAGGTGCGGGCCCTGGTGACGCTGTATGCGGCACGCGGCGATTACCAGCTCGGCGTGGAAGCGATTCGCCGTGCCGGTGTCGGCAACCTGTACGAAGCCTTCCTGGCGCTGAAGGCAAAGCTGGAAGCCGAGGGCCTGTTCGATCCCGCCGGCAAGCGTCCGATCCCTGCGTTCGCCTCCAGCATCGGCATCGTCACCAGCCCGCAGGCCGCTGCCCTGCACGACATCCTGACGGCGCTGCAGCGACGCGCGCCGCACTGCCGGATCATCATCTATCCGACCCCGGTGCAAGGCGCGGGCGCCGGCGATCGGATCGCCGCGGCGATCGCCGTGGCAGCCGCGCGCAACGAATGCGACGTCTTGCTGGTGTGCCGAGGCGGCGGCAGCATCGAGGATCTGTGGGCCTTCAATCACGAAGCCGTGGCACGCGCCATCGTTGCCAGTCCGATGCCGGTCATCAGTGGCGTCGGTCATGAAACCGATTTCACGATTGCCGACTTTGCCGCCGACGTGCGGGCGCCGACCCCGACCGCGGCGGCCGAACTGGCAACCCGCGCGCGTGCAGACTGGCTGGCCCAGCTGGCCGGCCACGGCAACGACTTGAAGCGTGCCTGGCGGCGCCAGCAAGCCGAACGCAGTCAGGGGCTCGATTGGCTGGCGCGCCGGCTGGTCAGCCCGGCGGCGGCGATTGCGCATGACCGGCTGCGACTGCAATCGTTGCAACAGCGGCTTGGCCACGCGACGCGTATCCCTCTGACGCAAGCGCGCCACCGCCTGGCCCAGCTGGCGACCCGTCTGGGAGCAGAATTGCCCAGCACCGCGGCGCCGCGCATCCGATTGGCCGACCAGGCCAGGCGGCTGTTCGGCCGGATGGCGGCCAACCGTGTGCTGGGCCAGCAGGCGCTGTCGGCGCTGGCAGCGCAACTCGAACTGCTCAATCCGCAACGTACGCTCGAACGTGGCTATGCGATCGTCACCGACCCACGTGGCGCCATCGTGCGCTCACCCGCCGCCCTGCATCCGCGCGAACTGGTCGGCATACGCCTGGCGCAGGGCAGCGCACAGATCGGTATCGCATCTGTGCAGCCACTGCTGGAATGACGGCGCGTGGTGCGTTCATTGCGGCTGCATGCGCTGACCGTCCAACGGCCTTACAATAAAGAACTTTCAAAAATAGCATCTTCCCTCCAACAACCAAAGGATGAACATGGAACACACTCTGCCGCCCCTGCCCTACGCAATGGATGCGCTGGCACCGCACATCTCGAAAGAGACACTTGAATTCCATTATGGCAAGCACCACCAGGCTTACGTCACGAACCTGAACAACCTGATCAAAGGCACCGAATTCGAAAACGCCGCCCTCGAAGACATCATCAAGAAAGCTTCCGGCGGTGTGTTCAACAATGCAGCACAGGTCTGGAACCACACCTTTTACTGGCACTGCATGACGCCGAATGCCGCCGCAGCGCCGAGCGGTGCATTGGCCGACGCCATCAATGCGAAATGGGGCTCCTTCGACAAGTTCAAGGAAGAATTTACCAAGTCTTGTGTCGGTAACTTCGGTTCCGGCTGGACGTGGCTGGTCAAGAAAGCCGATGGCGGCGTCGACATCGTGAACACCTCGAATGCGGCAACCCCGCTGACCGGCACCGACAAACCGCTGCTCACCTGCGACGTCTGGGAGCATGCGTACTACATCGACTACCGCAACGCCCGTCCGAAATATGTCGAAACATTCTGGAAGCTGACCAACTGGGATTTCGCGGGCAAGAACTTCGCCTGAGCGTAGCGACACGGAGGCACCGCCGGACGGCCATCCGGCAGCGGCACGGCGGCAGATGCGCAATTGCATCTGCCGCCGTTTTCATTTTCACTGCGCCAGCGATGTGTCGTTATTGCGTCGTTATTGCGTCGTTATTGCGAAGGCGCCTGCTCACGCACCTGTTGCACCAATGCTTGCAAGGCCTGTGACTGCTGCGCTACTTGCAGCAAGCGATCCAGTTGCTCGCGGGACGGTAGGCGGAAATTGATTTGACCGCGGATCTCCCCTTCCGGAAATGTCGCACTGTGGACGTTGAAGTAAAAGCCGCCGGCGCGCATGGTTGCAACCTGTGCCGGTGTCAGGGTTCCCTGCGCATTCCACACCGACCGGCCCGCTTCCTTGGTCAAGGGAAAAACTACGGGCCCAGCGACGCCGGGTGGCGCCTGGTGGATGTGCGCCACGGTGTCGGCGACGCCGGTCGACACCACGCTGGCCGAAAAATTCAGGGTACGGGCGTTGACGATGGCCAGGCCGATGCCGGCGCCGGGGCTGGTATTCGGTGGCGTTTCCTGCGACCCGTTGAGTTCCGCGCTGAAGACCAGCGATTCGTTCACCGCGCCAGGACTGGTGTCATTCAGACTGCCGCCGCACGAGGCCAGCACCGTCAGCGACAGTAACGCCAGCCACCTGTAGCCCCTCGTTTCCAAACCGGTCCGCTTCAAAGGTTTCATTACCAACCCTCCCTGCAAAGTTGAGTGAGCCTGTCCAGCAATCCTGGACAGGACGGTGTCATTGCCTGAATGGCTGCGACGCGTGAGCAGAGGGTTTCATCGACGGTATTGGGACTCTGCCTCGCCGCAATGTGCGGTGCTACTTCACGGTCGAGCCTGGCAGGCCTGTGGCATGCATGCAGGAGAGGCCCAAAGCAGTCGGCGTGCCTACGCTGCATGCGCCGGGCGTTCTGTCACGGTGGTGTCGCCGGTGGTGTCGAATGCAGCAGGAGCGCGCCGGCAGGCAATGCGTGGGGGAGGATCAGGCGCGTAATAACTACCGGCAGATGTAAAAAAAACACCGCCCACTCGCGCGAGTGAAAGACGGTGTCGTGCTTCAGCAGCAGCCTGGGTCAAGAGCAATTAAGCCGTGAGCCAAGCAGTCAGCGGCAGCAGATTTCAACCCGAAAACATGATGCCGCGCCGGCCAGCCACTCCCCCCTGATTGTCAGGGGCGCGGCTTGATGAAGCGCAGCGCAAATTTGTCGGACATGCGCTCCATCTCGGCCGAGGTCTTGTCCCGCGCATCGGCGCCGTTGCGCAGGAAGTCGCTGGCGCCCTCCAGCGTGAAGCCGGCCTGGCGGAAGTCTTCGCGCACCACCGCTTCGTCGATGCGATGCAAGGTCTTGGTGTCGGCCGTACCGGAACCGGCGCGCGCTGCATGATCGATCACGATCAGGCGACCGCCCGGTTTCAAGGCTTGAAACAGGCGCCGGTCCAGCAACTGCCGGTCGATCGGCAGGTTGGCGATATCGTGATACGACATGTTGATCGTAATTAAATCCAATGGCGCGATGCCGGGCGGCACCGGATCGTCGAAGGGTCTGACGGTGGGCACGATCGCCGCCTGCGGGTGAGTGGCCAGGCGCTTTTCGATCGCTGCACGCGGCGTGGCACCCTGCGCGTAGACCTTGCCGCCGTCGCCGACGACCAGCGCCAGGAGACGGGTGGTGGTGCCACCGCCGGCGGACACGTCCAGGACCTGCATGCCTGGCACGACACCGGCAAATTTTAAAAATTCAAGCGGTTTGCGGGATGCATCGGACTGACGGTCGTCGTCGGTGCGCACCGGGCTGGCGATTGCCTGCTGATACAGCGCGCTGATGGCAGCATCCGGTGCAGCCGGCATCCCGGACGGTGCCGCACAGGCCGTCAGGCCAATGCAGAAAAGACTCGCGAAAAAGGCTCGAGTTGGCGTGCGACCAAATGTATTGGAATCCGTAAAAAGTTTGTTTTTTGACAAGATGTCTTCTCCTTAACCACTGCAAGATGATGACCGGAATTCAGGGCTGGACAACGTGCACAAGAGCATACCAGCTTGATTCCGGGCCGGCCGAAGCGATGCTTTTATCGAGCCGATCGTCCGGTAGCGGAAAAACCACGCTTCGGACGTGCGGGCCACCGCTCTCTCAACTTTTTGTGAAGGGTTTACATGTTTAAGACTGTTTTGATGACTTGCCTGCTGGCATTAACGGCACTGGCTGGCTGCAGCGCGAATCAATCGGCGTCCTCACCGATGGATGTGGGTGCCACGACTGGCGCCGATCCGCGGGTTCCCTCCCTGGTGATTACCGAAAAACGCATGACGCCGGCCCAAAAAGCCGCCTACGACCAAGGCATCGATGTTCAGATCACGCAATTGAAAGCAGTCGAATAAGGAATCGACGCAGGACCCTTTCCGTAGGCGGGTACTGCCATCAGGCATTCACCGGCGCCGGCAGACGGCGCAGGCGCGATGCGGAAGGTGATTCGACGGCACCGAAGGTGCCGTTTTTTATTGAGCGGACCTTTGCTCAAACAATCAGGATTGCCCGAAAATCATTGACATTGGTCCGGGTCGGGCCACTCACCACCAGATCATCCAGCGCGCTGAAAAAACCGTAGCCGTCGTTATCGTCCAGCAGCGCGCGTGCCGACAGACCGAGCGCAGCAGCGCGCGCGAACGAATCCGGCGCCAGCAAGGCGCCGGCGTTGTCTTCCGAGCCGTCGATGCCATCCGTGTCGCACGCCAGTGCATAGATGCCGGCATGTCCTTCCAGAGCATCGGCCAGGCTGAGCAGGAATTCGGCATTGCGTCCGCCGCGGCCGGCGCCGCGCACCGTCACCGTCGTCTCACCACCAGAAATGATCACGCACGGCGCGGCAAACGGTTGTCCGCGCGCGGCAACCTGACGTGCAATTGCCGCGTGCATGAAACCGATGTCGCGTGCCTCACCCTCGATGCGGTCCGACAGGATATGCGCCGTCACGCCAGCAGCGCGAGCCCGGGCGGCGGCCGCTTCCAGCCCATCCTGCGCCGTGGCGATCACATGGTGCGTGTTGCGTTCGAAGCGAGGGTCGCCCGGCTTCGGCGTTTCGCCGGCGCCAGAGCTCAGGTGCGCTTCGACTGCGGGTGGCACCTCAATGCCGTATTTGCGCAGGATCGCCAGCGCCTCGGCGCAGGTGCCGGCGTCCGTCAGGGTCGGGCCGCTGGCAATGATCGCCGGATCGTCGCCAGGTATGTCGGAAATCAACAGAGTGACCACCCTGGCCGGCGCGCAGGCCAGTGCCAGCCGGCCGCCCTTGATCGCCGACAGGTGCTTGCGCACGCAATTCATTTCGAAGATCGTCGCGCCGCTTTTCAGAAGCGCCTTGTTGAGCGCCTGTTTCTGCGCCAGGGTGATGCCATCCGCCGGCAAAGCCAGTAACGATGATCCGCCGCCTGAAATCAGGCACAGGACCAGGTCGTCCGCCGTCAGCCCCTGAACCATCTGCAGCATGCGCGCCGCGGCTTGCTGGCCGGCTGCATCGGGCACCGGATGCGCCGCCTCGACCACCTCGATTTTCCGGCAAGTGACGCCGTGACCGTAGCGCGTCACCACCATGCCCGACAGGTCTCCCAGCCAGTGCTGCTCGACCGCAGCGGCCATCGCCGCAGCACCCTTGCCGGCGCCGATCACCAGCGTGCGGCCGACCGGCGGTGGCGGCAGGAACGGCGGCAGGCAGCGCGCGGCACTTACCGCATCCACTGCGGTTTCGTACAGCGACCGCAGGAAGGCTCGGGCAGCGACTGGCGCAGCCGGCGCATTTCCAGACACTGAAAGCAACACGGTTTGAGCAGGAACGGAATCGGGCATCGGAGGGAATCGCAACCGGAATTTGATGAGGCGTCCATGTTACCGCGAGAGCCACACATTGCGTAAAAACATGCTTTTCGGTTCGCGCGCGCGTGACTTCAGACAGCGCAAATCCCATCAATTATCAATTAATACAATTAATTATTTACTACGTGTCGCAGTATTTTATTTACTTATGGTATTTTTTTTACTATCCTCAACTTGTGCTCTTGCTCCTCCCCATAGACAACAGGGCGGCATGTCAGTACCGCAAATGATGGAACTTCCGGTAATCGGGAGTCTGGACGAAATTGAGCATTGGTTTAAACCAACGCAACTTTTGAAGCCCGGACGGTTGCGAAATCCTGCGTTTCAGGACGCAGGTATCGATACCGATTAGCAACTGTCTCAAGTCTCAAACAACCAAGGGATCCAATGAAAATCGCCTGCTGCACTCGCCACGACAAAGTCTTTCAATACGTTCAGGAAGCGCTTGCTCCCACGCAACTCGAATGCGAGCACTTCGCCTCGGAAGCCGCCCTGCTGCGCACACTGCGACGCCGTACCTTCGACCTGATCGTGGTCGATTCGGACAATCAGATGCCCAACGATGCGCCGGTATTTTCCTGGTTAAATTGCCGCACCGACGAAAGTACGCCCGTAGTTCTCCTGTCGTCGACCCAGCGCGAGGGCCAGCTGGCGTTCGCCCTGGATGCGGGGGCCGACGATTTCATTTCGAATGCATTCGATTCAGCGGAACTGGTTGCGCGGTTGCAGGCGGTACTGCGCCGCTACCGGCCGAAAACGGCGCGTCGTTCGATCGAACTGGGGGGGTTCCTGCTCGACCGTGAATCGCGCCGGTTGCTCGACAATGGTGTGCCGGTGGCGCTGACTTCGCGCGAATTCACCATGGCATGGCTCTTGTTTTCGTCTCCGGGCATGTATTTTTCGCGCGACGCGATCAGCGTGTCGATCTGGGGTGTCGACAGCGATGTCGCCAGCCGCACCATCGAGCAGCATGTCTACAAGCTGCGCAAGAAGTTGCACCTCTGCGAAGAGCGCGGCGTCATCATCCGCACCGCCTACACGCATGGGTACCGACTCGAACTGTGTTCCCAGCCACTGGTGCCGTCCGCACGCCTGCATGCCGCCGCCAGCGCCGTACCGGCTGGCACCGTAGTGGAACTGGCGCACGACTGAGCACTGCTAGCGCCCGGCCCACTGCTGCGGGCCGGGGCGGGCTGGCTGAAAACCGATCAGTGACGGCTGCCTGGACGGTGCTGGTCGAGCAGGCTCTGGCCCGAGCGGCAGACCACCGAAGCACTGGCGCGCTTGCGGCAGGCCGCTTCGTCGTCGACCTGGCTGCTGACGACAAAACCGTTGTGTTCGCTGACCAGGTACCAGGACTGGCGCTCGTAACTGGGCATGGTACTGACCAGACCGGTCTTGAATGTCAATCCCAGCACCACCGCCGCCAGGGCCGCGGTGCCCATGACGAAGCGCGCGCGGCGCTCGAGGTGATTCCAATCCATTCTTGCGGCAACCATAGATTTCTCCTTAGCAACGTAAATATCATTGCATGAAATTTGTTGCTTTAGGTGAATTTCTGTG
>JAYUWF010000398.1:0-9594 GCA_043753685.1 Herminiimonas sp. | reverse complement strand
TGGGAAGACAGCGAGTACGCCAAGAAAACCCGCAAGCTGGTCGGCATGTAACTGCAACGCCAGATTTCGATCGGAGGGGCCGCCATTGCACTTGGCATGTGGCGGCACCCCTACACCATCTCACCGGTAAGGGCGCTGCATGGGTCTGGACATTCTGAGTCAATACATCATCAACGGGCTGATGCTCGGGATGATTTACGCAATGGTCGCGGTCGGTTTCACGTTGTTCTTCGGTGTTCTCGACATCATCAAGTTTTCTCATGGCGATGTACTGATGGTGGGCGCATTCGCTGCCCTGGCGACGTACATCGGTGCGCAGGCGATCGGCATCGTCAATCCCTGGCTGCAGCTGTTGCTGATGCTGATCGTATCGATCGCGGTGGTCGCGGCAATCGGTGCATTGGTCGCAAAATACCTGGTGCTGCCGCTGAAGAATGCGCCGCCCATCAATACGCTGCTGGTCACGCTCATGCTGGGTCTTGCCTTGCGCGAAGCGGTGCGCCTGTTCTATCCCAACGGCTCCAATCCGAAACCGTTTCCCCATCTGCTGCCGGGCACCGAGCTGGGCATCGGCAGCATCAGCTTGCGCGCCGACAGCCTGATCCTGCTGCTGGCGGGTCTGGCGACGATCGTCGGCCTGCGCTTTCTGATCACCCGTACCAAGCTGGGGCTGGCAATCCGTGCCGTCGCACAGGATGGCGAGACGGCGATGGTCATGGGAATTCACTTCGAACGGATCGTGCTGATCACCTTTGCCCTCGGCTCGGCGCTGGCCGCGATGGCGGGTGTCATGAACGGGCTGTACTACAACGAGATCAATTTTAATATTGGCCTGCTGCTGGGGGTGATCGGCTTTTCGGCGGCGATCCTGGGCGGGCTCGGCAATTTCTATGGCGCGATCCTGGGCGGTTTTCTGTTCGCCGCATTGCAGACGGTCGGCGCCGTCGTATTGCCGGTGCTGATGCCTGGCATTGCCAGTGCCTACAAGGATGTGTTTGCCTTCGCCATCGTGATCGTGCTGATTGGCTGGAAGCCGACCGGACTGATCGCCGAACGCAGCAGTGAAAGAGTGTGACGATGCGAGAGACCCGACCAATGAAATTCACGGCGCTGGCGAAGTTTCCGGCTGCGCTGTTGCTCGGCATGATCGCCATCATGACGCTGTATGCCTGGGCCGTCCTGCATGCAGAAACACAGACGGAAGTGATCGGCCTGTTCGCGGTTGCCGCGATCGCTGCCGTGATCGTTCCGCGCCTTGGATTGCTCGATCCGCTACGCTCGGCAGCGGTGGCGGCGCCGCGCCTGCTGGGTGGCAGCTGCACCGTGGCTGTGCTGGCATTGCTGCTGGCGTTTCATGATGTTCACTTTGCCTTGCTGCTGCTGGCCACCGTCCTGTTGTATGCGGTGGTGTGCCTGGGTTTGAACATCCAGCTCGGCTATTGCGGCATCGTCAATTTTGCCGGCGCTGCATTTTTCGGCGTCGGCAGTTACACCGCTGCCGTGCTCAGTACACACAGCACACTGCCGCACTTGCTGATTCTTGTTGTCGGCGGCTTGATGGCGGCCTTGATCGGGTCGCTTCTGATCTTGCCGGTATTGCGCACTCGTGGTCATTACGCGGCATTGGTGACGATCGCCTTCGGGATCCTGTTCAAGAATTTTTTGGAGGTCAACGACACGCTCGGCGGACCGCAGGGCTTGAAGATTCCACCGCTTAGGATTTTTGGCTGGTCACTGAGTGACAACATCGACATCGGCTCGTTTGAAATTTCGTTCTATGCAAACTACGTGCTGTTGACGCTGCTGCTGTGCGTCGTCAGCTTCATCCTGGTGCGCCGGCTGGAACGCTCCTGGATCGGCCTGTCGATGGACATGGTGCGCACCGATGAAGTGGCCGCTGCCGTTTTTGGCGTACAGATCGCGCGCTGGAAGATCGTGGCTTTCACGCTTGGCAATTTCCTGGTCGGACTGTCGGGTGCGTTGTACGGCATGATGAGCGGTTATGTCGCGCCGAACAATTTCACCTTTGCCGATTCCCTGATCCTGGTGTCCATCCTGATCCTGGGCGGCATCGGCAATCCCTGGGGCATCCTGCCGGCGGCAGCCATCGTGCTGATCCTGCCGGAAAAGCTGCAGTTCATCCAGGAGTACCGGTTTTTTCTCTATGCGATCCTGGTCATCGTGATCCTGCTGTTTCGCCCGGAAGGCTTGTTGCCGCGTAGCGTAAGAGCGTATTTTCCCGGGAAGGCGAAGCCATGAGCGCGCCGCTGCTGCAAGCCAGCGGGTTGACGATGCGCTTCGGCGGCCTGACGGCGCTCGATGCGCTGGACCTGTCGGTCTTCGATGGTGAAATCCTGGGTCTGCTGGGACCGAACGGCTCCGGCAAGACCACTTTCTTCAATGTCGTCACGGGTTTGTACCTGGCCAGTGCCGGTAGCGTGCTGCTCGATGGCCGGGACATCAGCGGCAACACGCCGCAACAGGTGTATCGGTCGGGCGTGACCCGCACCTTCCAGCGCTCGCGACTGTCGTTGACGATGTCGGTGTTCGACAATGTCGCAATCGGCAACTACCAACACCTGCAGCGCGGCTTGTTCGCCAACCTGTTTCGTCGCGCAGCCTTCAAGTTGGAATACGATCGTACGGTCGTGCAGGTCGAGGCGCTACTGCGCACCTTTAACCATGAATTGGCCAGCAAGATGCACGAGCCGGCCGGTGCGTTGTCGATGATCGACCGGCGCCGGGTCGAGCTGTGCCGGGCCCTGATCAGCCAGCCGCGGCTGTTGCTGCTGGACGAGCCATCGGCCGGCATGACCCACGACGAAACGGCGGAGCTGATGGATGACATCATGCAGGTGCGTAGCCGCCTGGCAAAATTCACCATCGTCATCATCGAACATGAAATGAATGTCATCCAGCGAATCACCGACCGTTGCGTGGTGCTCAATTACGGCAAGAAGATCGCCGAGGGCACCTATGCCGAGATCACCGCCGATCCGCAGGTCCAGGTGGCCTATCTCGGACAGGAGGCCGTCGCATGAGCCTGCTGCAGATCGAAGGCGTGAAGACTGCCTATGACCGCATCGACGTGTTGCACGGTATATCGCTGCGTGTCGAGGTCGGCACCATCACGTGCATCCTCGGCTCCAACGGCTCCGGCAAATCGACGCTGATCCGCTCGATCCTGGGACTGACGCCGCCGAACCAGGGAAACATCAGTTTCGACGGCAGTTCATTGCTCGGCCTGAAGACGCACCAGGTGATCGGCCGCGGGATTGCCTGCATTCCGGAGGGCCGCAAGATTTTTGCGAAAATGACGGTGGACGAGAACCTGCGTGTCGGCGCCTACCAGGAAACCGACGGCGCCGAAATCAACCGCCGCGCGGCAGAGGTGTATGCATTGTTCCCCCGATTGAAGGAACGCACTGCGCAGCTGGCCGGCACCATGTCGGGTGGCGAACAGGCGATGGTATCGATCGGACGCGGACTGATGGCAAAGCCGAAGCTGCTGATCATCGATGAGCCATCGCTGGGTTTGTCGCCGCTGTATGTAAAAGAGAACTTTCGCATCATCCGCGACATCAACCAGCTCGGCATCACGGTTCTGCTGGTCGAGCAGAATGTACGGCAGACGCTGGCCATTGCGCATCACGGCTACGTGCTGGCGCAGGGCCGGCTGGTGGCCGAGGGCAGCGCCCAGGCGCTGTCGGAAAATGAAGAAGTGCGGGCCGCCTATTTCGGCTAACCGACCCGGTTCGGAACGCACGGACCAACAGAACAGCGAGACCATCATGTCAGCACTGCCCGCCAGTCCAGCAACACCGGTACCCGACTCATTCGAACTGACGCGCATCCTGCTGCGCATGGATACCGTCAACCCGCCTGGCAACAAAGATCAATGCACGCAGTACCTGGCGGGTTTGCTCACCGCTGCCGGCTACGACTGCCGGCTAATCGAATTCGCACCACGCCGCAGCACCCTGATCGCACGCATCGGCGGCTCGCCCGACAAGGCGCCGATCTGCTTTACCGGTCACGTCGACATCGTGCCGCTCGGGTCAGTGCCGTGGACCCATGCGCCGTTCGGCGCCGAAATCGTCGATGGCAAGCTGTACGGACGCGGGTCGAGCGACATGAAAAGCGGCGTGGCTGCCTTCACGGTGGCGGCAATTGCGCTGGCCGACCAGATCCGTCATAGCGCCGGCGTCACGCTGGTGATCACCGCCGGCGAAGAAACCGGTTGCGAGGGCGCTTTCGACTTGGTCAATCGGGCGGACGCCGCCGAGATCCTGGGCAAGGCCGGCGCCCTGGTGGTGGCGGAGCCAACTTCCAATGAACCGCTGGTTGGACACAAGGGCGCGTTCTGGCTGCAGGCCAGCGCCACTGGCGTCACGGCACACGGCTCCATGCCCGAGCGCGGCGACAATGCGATCTACAAGATCGCGCGCGCTGCCCTGGCCCTGGAAAACTTCGATTTCGGTACCGAGCCACATGCCTTGATGGGGCAGGGGACATTGAATGTCGGCACCGCGCGCGGCGGACTGAACATCAATTCGGTGCCGGATGCAGCCGAGATCGCGATCGACATCCGCACCGTCGCCGGCCAGGATCACCGGCAGATCTGGGGTTGCCTGTGCCATCGGTTGGGCGACCAGATCGCGTTGAAGACATTGCTGGATGTATCGAGTGTCTACACGGCGCCGGACGATCCGTGGATGCAGAGCGTGACCGCACTGTGCCAGGCGCATTTTGCGGAACCGATCGCACCGAAGACGGTGTCATATTTTACCGATGCGGCCGCATTGCGGGCGCCGATGGGCAATCCGCCCACCGTGATCCTCGGACCAGGCGAACCGCAGATGGCGCATCAGACCGACGAATTCTGCTACGTCGATCGGATTGCGCAAGCCGAGCAGCTGTATCGCGACATCATTCTGGATTGGTGCAAATGATGACGACCACGACCACGCCGCGCCTGCTCAACGAACTCGATGCCAGCGAACTGGCGCGCGGCCTGCAGCGCCGCGAGATCACGGCCGAAGACCTGGTGCGCGCTTGCCTAGACCGCATCGAAGAGCGCGAGCCTGCCGTGCAGGCCTGGACCCACCTGGCGCCGGATGCGGCCCTGGCGCAGGCGCGCGAGCTCGACCGCGGCGCGTTGCGCGGGCCGCTGCATGGCTTGCCGGTCGGCGTCAAGGATCTGTTCGATACGGTCGACATGCCGACCGGGTATGGCTCGCCGATCTATGCCGGCCATCAGCCGGCAGCGGACGCCGCAGTCGTGGCGCAATGTCGTGCGGCCGGCGCCATCGTGCTTGGCAAGACTGTCACCACAGAGTTCGCGACTTTTCATCCGGGTAAAACCCACAATCCACATCGCGCCGGACATACTCCTGGCGGCTCGTCGAGCGGTTCGGCAGCAGCCGTCGCCGATTGCATGGTGCCGCTGGCCTTCGGCACCCAGACGGCGGCGTCGGTGATCCGCCCGGCAGCATTCTGCGGCATCGTCGGCTTCAAGCCGAGCTACGGCAGCAGCAGCCGCGCCGGCATCAAGAATCTGTCGGAGACGCTCGACACGGTCGGTGTCTTCGCCCGTTCGGTGGCCGATGCCGCGTTGTTTGCCGAAGTCGTCACCGGCGACCCGCGCCTCGCGTTGCCGCAGGCACTGCCGCCGGTGGCGGCGCTGCGCGTGGCACTCTGCCGCACCTTCGAATGGACGCATGCCGATGCCGACAGCATCGCGGCGCTGGAGCAGGGCGGCCAATTGCTGGCTGCTGCCGGCGCCCGCGTGGCCGATTATGAATTGCCCAGCCTGCTGGCCTCGGCCATGCAACTGCAGATCGACATCATGGCGTACGAAGCGGCCAGCAACCTGGCGGCGGAACGGCTGCAACATCCGGAGCTGCTGAGCGCAGCCCTTGTCACCTTGCTCGATGCCGGCCTGGCCATCAGCGCCGCACGGCACCAGTCCAATCTGGCGGCCGCCGGGCAAGCACGCGTGGCGATCGATCAGTGCTTTGCCGATCACGACGTACTGATTGCACCGAGCACCATCGGCGTCGCGCCGGCGGGCATCGAACGCTCCGGCGACCCGGTGTTCTGCCGCATGTGGACGCTGCTGGGTCTGCCGTGCATTCATCTGCCGTTCGCTACCGGCGCGAACGGTCTTCCTGTGGGCCTGCAAGTCGTCGGCCGATTCCGCCACGATGCGCGGCTGTTGCAGGCGGCCGCAGCGAGTCATGCCGCGTTGCTGGCGCCGACCAGGTAAGGACGGCCTGAAGCTCTGGAGAACCGTCCATGCGACGGCATTTTTCTGGTACGCGCCGATTCCGTTCCACGGTATAATAATTTTTTGAACGGTCGTGCTTTTTAAGCGACCGCAAAAGAGCGGCGTGCACAGACAGAGCCACGGTCGCGGGCGAAACCACGAGGAGACTTCATGGACTTGAACTACACGGCGGACGATCTGGCGTTCCGGGACACGGTACGCACCTACCTGGAAGCGAACCTGCCTGCGGACCTGCAGCAAAAGGTGTTGAACCACAAGCGGCTGTCGAAAGACGATTTCGTCCGCTGGCACAAGATCCTGGCCAAGCAGGGCTGGGTCGGCAGCGGCTGGCCGGTCGAATTCGGCGGCACCGGCTGGAGCGCCGTGCAGCGTCATATCTGGGAAGAAGAATGCGCCACTGCCGGCACGCCGACGATTCTGCCGTTCGGCGTGAACATGGTGGCGCCGGTGATCATGGCCTTCGGTAACGACGCACAGAAAAAACATTATTTGCCGCGCATCCTGAACTGCGACGATTGGTGGTGCCAGGGGTATTCGGAGCCCGGTTCCGGATCGGATCTGGCGTCCTTGAAATGCCGCGCCGATCGCGAGGGTGATTTCTATATCGTCAATGGCCAGAAAACCTGGACCACGCTCGGTCAGCATGCCGACATGATCTTTTGCCTGGTGCGTACCGACAGCGGTGGCCGCAAGCAGGAAGGCATTTCATTTCTGTTGATCGACATGCACACCCCTGGCATCACGGTGCGTCCGATTATCATGCTCGACGAAGACCATGAAGTCAATGAAGTCTGGTTCGACAACGTCAAGGTGCCGGTCCAGAACCTGATCGGCGAAGAAAACAAGGGCTGGACCTACGCAAAATACCTGCTCGGTCACGAACGCACCAACATTGCCGCCGTCGGCCGCGCCAAGCGCGAACTCGAATTCCTCAAGCGCATTGCGGGCGAACAGCACAAGAACGGCAAGCCGCTGATCGAGGATCCACTGTTCTCTGCCAAGGTCGCAACCCTGGAAATCGAAATCATGGCGCTGGAAGTCACGGTGCTGCGCGTGATCTCGATGGACAACGCCAAGCGCGGCCCGGGACCGGAAGCGTCGATGCTGAAGGTCAAGGGCACTGAAGTCCAGCAAGCCTTGACCGAACTGATGGTCGAAGCGGTCGGTCCTTACGGCTTGCCATTCGACCCTGACTTCCTGCACGGAAGCGCAGAGCACAGCGCCGCCAATGACGACGATGCGGCACCCCTGGCTTCGTACTACTTCAATTTCCGGAAGACCTCGATCTACGGTGGTTCCAACGAGATTCAGAAAAACATCATTACCCAGATGATTCTGGGACTCTGAGGAGACGAACATGGATTTCACGTACACAGAAGAACAGACACAGTTTTCCGATGCGCTGCGGCGTTGGGTCGAGAAGGATTACACCTTCGAGCAGCGCAAGGGCATCGTCACTTCCAAAGAGGGTGTCTCTGCCAAGGCCTGGTCGACGCTGACGGAACTTGGCATGACCGCCTTGCCGATTCCGGAAGCACAGGGCGGCTTCGCCGGCTCTGCCGTCGACATGCTGGTGGTGATGCAGGAAATCGGCCGGGGACTGATCATCGAGCCGTACTTCGCCACTGTTTTCGGCGCCGAATTTTTGAAACTGGCCGGCGGCCAGGAGGCGTTGCTGGAGCAGGTCGCCAGCGGTGAATTGAAGCTTGCCTGCGCGCTGGGTGAAAAACAATCGCGCCACGACCTGACCGATATCGGCACCAAGGCCAGCGCCAACGGCGACGGCTTTATTCTCGACGGTACCAAGACGGTCGTGCTGCATGGCGCACAGGCCGGCCAGTTGATCGTCTCGGCGCGCACCGCCGGCGCACAGCGCGACAGCAACGGCATTTCGCTGTTCGTGGTGCCTGCCGATACGGCCGGCGTGAGCTTGCGTGAATACCGCACCATCGACAGCCAGCGCGCCGCCGACATCAATTTCGCCAACGTGCAGGTGCCGGCCTCGGCACTGCTGGGCAAGGCCGGCGCCGGCTTCGAGATTCTGGACGCCGCCGCCGACTACGGTACGGCATTGCTGTGCGCGGAAGCCATCGGCGCCATGGAAGCCTTGAATGCCGCCACGCTGGATTATCTGAAGACGCGCCAGCAATTCGGCGTGCCGATCGGTAAATTCCAGGCGCTGCAGCATCGCATGGCGGACATGTTCATGCAGCTCGAGCAAGCCCGCTCGATGGCGACCCTCGCTGCCGTCAAGGTCAGCTCGGGCGACGCCGCCGAACGCCGCCGCACCGTCTCGGCCGCCAAGGCCCGCATCGGCGAGGCGATGAAATATGTCGGCCAGCAAGCGGTGCAACTGCACGGCGGCATGGGCGTGACGAATGAACTGCCGGCGGCGCATCACTTCAAACGCCTGACGATGATCGAATTGACCCTGGGCGACACCGATCACCACCTGGCGCGCTTCGTCGCCCAACCCGGTTTCAAGAACGCTGCCTGAGGCGGTAGTTCCTCGAGCGAGAGAGAGACAGACGATGGCGCAGTTCAAATGGTATTTTGAAGACATGGTGGTGGGCGAGACCATCGAGGTCGGCACCCGAACCGTGAGCGAAGCCGAGATCCTGGCCTTTGCCAGGGAATTCGATCCGCAACCGTTCCACGTCGATCCCGAGGCTGCCGCAAAGTCGATCTACGGCGGCATCATCGCCAGCGGCTGGCACACCTGCAGCATGATGATGCGGATGATGGTCGAAAATTTCCTGGGGCAAGCGGCAAGCCTGGGTTCGCCCGGGGTCGACGAAGTGCGCTGGCTTAAGCCGGTTCGCGCCGGCGACACCCTGAGTGTCAGCACCCGCGCCACCTCTGCCACGCCATCGACCAGCAAGCCGGATCGCGGCGTGGTGGCGACCGAATGGCGCGCCATCAATCAGCGCGGCGAATTGGTCGCAACCGTGAAGGGAATGGGAATGTTCGCCAGGAGGCCGCATGCGTGAGATCGCGTCACTGACCGAGTTGCAAACGTTGGTCGGACAGGAAGTCGCGCTGTCGGACTGGATCGAAATTACCCAGGAGCGGGTACAGCAATTTGCCGACGCGACTGGCGACCACCAGTGGATCCACCTGGATGTCGAGCGGGCCAAGCGCGAGTCGCCGTATGGCGGCACGATCGCGCACGGTTTTTTGACGTTGTCGCTGTTGCCCATGTTTTTCGAGCAATCGATCGTCATGCGAGACGTCAAGATGGGTGTCAACTACGGTACCAACAAGGTGCGCTTCCCGGCACCGGTACCTGTCGGCAGCCGGCTTCG
>JAYUWF010000397.1:0-3157 GCA_043753685.1 Herminiimonas sp. | reverse complement strand
GCCTGGATGTCGTTCGGTGGGCGGTCGAGATGGCACGGCGTGGCGCTGGCGAAATCCTGCTGACCAGCATGGACCGCGACGGCACCAAAAGCGGTTTCGATCTGGCATTGACGCGCGCGGTGAGCGATGCGGTCAGCGTGCCGGTGATTGCATCCGGTGGCGTGGGCAACCTGGACCATCTGGCCGACGGCATCCAGACTGGCGGCGCCGACGCCGTGCTGGCTGCCAGCATTTTTCACTACGGCGAGTACACGGTAGGGGAAGCCAAAGCCTGCATGGCGGCACGCGGCATTCCCGTGCGCATTCGGTAGGTTGCACACGACCAGCGTCGTTTGCCATGCAATCACCGTGCGCATGGCGCGAAGCGCCAGCGCAATCGCCGACAATACCGGCATGAAATGGCTTGACGACATCATTTGGGACGACAAGGGGCTGGTTCCTGTCATTGCACAGGAAGCCGGCACCGGCGACGTGCTCATGTTCGCGTGGATGAACCGCGAGGCATTGCAAAAAACTGCCGAACTGGGCCAGGCCGTTTATTACAGCCGCTCCCGCGGTCGCCTGTGGCACAAGGGCGAAGAGTCCGGTCACCTGCAGCAGGTGCATGAAATCCGCGTCGACTGCGATAACGACGTGGTACTTCTGAAAGTCACGCAACTCGGACATGCCCCGGGTCAGCCCGGCATTGCCTGCCACACTGGTCGCCACAGTTGTTTTTTCAGCAAGTACGAAAACGGGCACTGGACCGTCACGGAGCCGGTCTTGAAAGACCCGGCCACTATCTACAAATGACCTCTATGCCAACTTCCCTTTCTTTAGCCGGTGCCGATGCATCGACCGACGCCCTCATGCGATTGCACCGCGTGATCGAAAGTCGCCTGCCAGCCCATGGCGGCGATCCCGATGCCAGCTACGTTGCGCGGTTGCTGCACAAGGGGCCGGATGCCTTTCTCAAGAAAATCGGCGAAGAGGCGACCGAGGTCGTCATGGCTGCGAAGGATGTCGATCACGGCGGCGACCGGGGCAAGCTGGTCAGTGAGGTCGCCGACCTGTGGTTTCATACCCTGGTGACGCTGGTCCATTACGGCCTGTCGCCGCAAGATGTCATCGTCGAACTGGAGCGCCGCGCAGGCACCAGTGGCATCGAGGAAAAAGCCTTGCGCAAGGCGCAGCAGCGTGAGGCATCCAATGACTGAAAGGAAGCTATCTTGTCGAACGATATCGTGCCGGTGACCTCTGACGCCTCACTTCGAACTTGGGGCTGGATCAGCTACTTTCTCCATCTGGTCGTGGCAGTAGCAGCAGTGCTGCCCGGCGCCCAGGTGTCCATCATCTTGCTGTTGGTGGCGCTGGTGATCGACCTGGTTAAACGCGACGACGCGGCCGGCACCTGGCAGGCGTCGCATTTCAGCTGGCGTATCCGCTCGGTGTTGTGGGCAGGCATCTTGTATGTGCTGACATCGTGGCTCTGGCTGCTCTTCATCGTTCCAGGCTGGATTGCCTGGGGGCTGATTTCGCTCTGGTTTCTCTATCGCATCGTCAAGGGCATGCTTCAAATGAATTCGGGTCGTCCTGTGGAGTCGTTGAATGTCGGATGAATCCAATTGCATTTTTTGCAAGATCATTGAAGGAAAAATCCCGTCCCGCAAGGTATACGAGGACGACGAGATTTTTGTCTTTCACGACATCGCCCCCTGGGCGCCCGTGCATTTCATGATGGTGCCTAAAAAACACATCGCCTCCATGGCGCAACTGACGCCCGAGGATTCGGCACTCATGGGGAAAATAATGACCCTGGCACCCACGCTGGCGCTGGAGCAGGGTTGCAGGCCTTATCCGGAAGGCGGCTACCGCGTGGTGGTCAACACCGGCATGGAAGGCGGACAGGAAGTCCACCATCTTCATGTCCATGTGATGGGTGGCCCGCGTCCCTGGGCACGGGCTTGAAGTCTGGCTTAGTCCCTTCTGCGGTGTCGACGTCCCATGACGATGTCATCGGCGGCGACTAAAATTCCGACAATTCTTCAGGAGTTATTCATGGGTTCAATTTCTATCTGGCACTGGTTGGTGGTGTTGCTTATCGTCGTGGTCGTGTTCGGCACGAAAAAATTGCGGAACATGGGTTCCGATCTGGGTGGCGCCGTCAAGGGCTTCAAGGACGGTATGAAAGACGGTTCCGCAGATGCGTCTGTCGTGCCACCGCAGCAAGTCAGCGGGTCGGCTCACACCGACAAGTCGACCATCGACGTCGAAGCGCGCCAGAAGTCCTGAGAACGGACATCACGCGTGTTTGACCTCGACGTTTCCAAGATGGCGATGATCGGCGCCGTGGCGCTGATCGTCATTGGTCCCGAGAAGTTGCCCAAGGTGGCCCGTACCGTAGGAACCCTGCTTGGCAAGGCACAACGCTACGTGAGCGATGTCAAGGCTGAAGTCAACCGATCCATGGAGTTGGACGAGTTGCGCAAGATGAAGGATTCGGTTCAGTCGGCCGCGCGGGACGTCGAGCAAAGCATCCATGACGGTGCCAGTCACATCGAAAAACAGTTTACCGACGATGCCGGCGCAACCGACGCCAGTTCCCTGGCTTACCAGGCGGCAGTTTCTTACCCCGCTTACCGCCATCCGCGAAAAAACTGGCGCCTCAAGCAGGGCGCAACGCCCCAGTGGTACAAGTCGCGCAATGGTGTGCGCACCAAGGCACTGTCCGGCGCCGCTCGCGTTGCGCGTTTCCGGCCTCACAAAATCACTTAACACCGTCTCGGGTTCGTTCGATGTGGCAGGGGTAGCCCCGGTCATTCGATGGGCCTCATGTTCGGCTTTTCTACCGCTGCGTATCCCTTCTCTATGGCCGATCTCGAAAATAACAAACAGGACGAGCTGGCCGGTACCGAGCAGCCTTTCGTGCAGCACCTGATCGAATTGCGCGATCGACTGCTTTACTGCGTTTACGGACTGGTGGTTGCCGGCGTGCTGCTGGCGATCTGGCCAGGGCCGGCAGGACTGATCGACCTGATCGCCGCGCCCATTCGTGTCCATATGCCAGCCGGTGAAAGGCTGATTGCCGTCGGCGTGTTCTCACCGTTCTTCGTGCCCATGAAGGTGCTGCTAATGGCTTCCGTGTTACTGGCTCTGCCGTGGCTGATGTACCAGATCT
>JAYUWF010000396.1:0-9596 GCA_043753685.1 Herminiimonas sp. | reverse complement strand
AGCTCGCCGGTCTTGGTCTTGAAGAGCGTTCCTTCGACGCCGAGGATATCGCCCAGGTCGTAATGCTTGAAGGCGGCGTGGCTGGCCTCGCCGGTCAGCTCGTTGCTCAGATAGAGCTGGATGCGGCCGTCGGCCTGCAGGCCGGAGGCATCCTGGATCGTTGCGAACGACGCCTTGCCCATCACCCGCTTCAACATCATCCTGCCAGCAACGCTGACCTTGACTGCCTGCGCTTCCAGCGCCGGTTGCTCGAGTTCGCCGTACTGCGCATGCAGGGCCGCCGCCTTGTGCTGAGGCCGGAAATCGTTGGGAAAGGCGATGCCCTGGCTGCGCAGCGCGGTCAGCTTGGCGCGCCGCTCGGCGATGATGGAATGTTCATCCTGAACGGGAACGGCGTCATCCGGCGAGAGGTCAATGGTCATTGTTTTATATCTTGTAAAAGTAGATTTGAAATGCAGGCCGCGCAACGTGCAGCGTGCCTGATCGCGCCGGTGGCCGACATGCGCCAGCCACCGGCGTCCTGGCCGGCGACTTAGACGCCTTGTTTCAACGAAGCCGCGATGAAATCGTCGAGCTCGCCGTCGAGCACGGCCTTGGTGTTGCCCATCTCGAAGTTGGTACGCAAATCCTTGATGCGCGATTGGTCCAGCACGTACGAGCGGATCTGGTGGCCCCAGCCGATATCGGTCTTGGAGTCTTCCAGCTTCTGCTGCTCGCTCATGCGCTTGCGCATCTCGTGTTCATACAGGCGCGATTTCAGCATGGCCCAGGCTTCGGCGCGGTTGCGGTGCTGGCTGCGGTCGTTCTGGCACTGGACCACGATCCCGGACGGGCCGTGCGTCAGCCGCACTGCCGAGTCGGTCTTGTTGATGTGCTGGCCGCCAGCGCCAGAGGCGCGATACGTATCGACCCGCACGTCGGCCGGGTTGATGTCGATTTCCAGCGAATCGTCGACTTCGGGATAGACGAACAGGCTCGAGAACGAGGTATGCCGACCATTGGCGGAATCGAACGGCGACTTGCGCACCAGCCGGTGCACGCCGGTCTCGGTACGCAGGAAGCCGTAGGCATAATCCCCTTCCACCTTGATGGTGGCCGTCTTGATGCCGGCGACTTCACCGTCGGACTGTTCCAGGATTTCGGTCTTGAAGCCCTTGCGCTCGCAATAGCGCAGATATTGGCGCAACAGCATCGAGGCCCAGTCCTGCGCCTCGGTGCCGCCGGCGCCGGCCTGGATATCGATGAAGCAATTGTTCGGATCCATCGGATTGGCGAACATGCGGCGAAATTCCATGCCCTCGACCATTTTTCGCAGCGTATCGGCATCGGCCTCGACAGCTTCGATGGTCTCGTCATCCTGCTCTTCGCGCGCCATGGCGAACAGGTCGACCGCATCGTGCAGATCGGCGTCGATCTTCGTCAGCGAAAGCACGATTCCTTCGAGGGATTTTTTTTCCTTGCCCAGATCCTGGGCGCGCTTCTGGTCGTCCCAGACTTTCGGGTCTTCCAGTTCGGCATTGACCTGCTCTAGTTTCTCGGACTTCGTATCGAAGTCAAAGATACCTCCGAAGTTCTGCTTCGCGATTGGTCAGGTCCGCCAGCAGGGCGGAGAGGGAATTGAGGCGTTCGGCTTCCATGGACGTGTCTTCTGCAGTCAAACGTCAGATTATACGCGAGCGTTCCTCGACGGACACCGCCACCGGCACTGCCACCGCGATCTTGTCATGTACCAGCCGGATCGCCTGTTTCAGGGCGTAGACATCGCGCAGGTAGGGCTGGGAGATCACGACGCGGCTGACACCTGTGTCGATGTCGTCGATTCTGCGCTGCCAGGTGCGGCGCTGATCAGGATTCGGTGCGTGGGCCGTCAAGATCTCGTCTTCCAGCAGCTTGACGTCGTAATACCAGCGCACCAGTCGATGCCGCATCCGGTAGGCATACAGGCGCGGAAGCGTTTGCAGCAAGGCGAAGAACACGGCGATCACCGGCACCAGGATCACGAAGCGCTGTTCGATGAAGCTGGCCAGCCAGAACGGCAGGTAGTTTTGCAAAAACGGGCGGCCCGACTTGAAATAGCGGCGGGTATCGTCGGAAATCGGGAAATCCTCGATCCGCTGGTTGGGAAAATCACCGCGGTCGGCAAAAAAGCTCGGCATGCCGTGCACTTCATTGGCCGCATCCAGCAATTGATAGGCGACTTCGGTATGCAGCTTGTTCTTTGCCACCAGCAGGGCTGTGGTCGAGAGCAAGGTGACGTCCCTGGGCGGCAGGTCGCGCGCCAGGTCGATCGCGCCACGTGGGAACGTGACCTTGGCCAGCGACGGGAAGCGCCGCACCACCGCATCGGCCTGGCTGAAACTGACCAGTCGCAGTTCCGACTTCAGCAATGCGGCGATCAAGGGAACGTCCGGCGCACCGATGAAGGCGGCGGCGTCCAGCCGGCCCTCGGTGAGTGCCTGGAACGCCAGTGTGCCGCCGTATTCCTGAATTGCGGAATTACTTGGCGTCACGCCGTGCATGGTCAGCAGCGACAGCATGACGGTACGCAGGCCGCTGCCAGGCATGCCGACGCTGATGCGCTTGCCCTGGAGTTGCGTGAGGCGATCGATGGTGTCGGCGCCGCGATAGAACACCCAGATCGGCTCATATGACACCGATGCCAGCGTCTGCAGGTTCGGTGCATCTCTTGCGCTTCCCGTGCCGGACTGCACCAGGCCGATGTCGTATTCGCTATTGTCGTCCTTCAGGCGCTGGTAGTTTTCGACGGCGCCTGACGACTTGCGGATGTCGAGGTTGATGTTTTCTTTTTCCAGGGCTTCCGCGTAGCGGCGAGCGAAGGTCAGGTAAATTCCTTCGTCGGCGCCGGAAGTGATCACGACCTTGCGCGGCTTGACAGGCTGCAGCATCATTTTCGTGGTCCACGCCGCGAGCAGGAGCACGGCTGCCGTCAGGACCAGCCAGCGCAGGCGGTGGCGCAGCACGGCTTGCCAGAGCGAAGGTCGGAGCGGCGGCTTCGAGAGTCGTGTCATCAGGGGCCGGCGGTGGATGCCGTCAAAGGGATTCTGCGTGTTCGACCAGCAGTTGCACGCGCGTCACACCATTATAGGCATTTGCGTCGAGTCGGTAGGCGATGGTCGCGCTCGCCCCCAGGGCGTCGGCATGGCCGAACCAGATGGCGTCGAAACGGTGGCCGTCGCGCTCGAGCTGCAGCTTCAGATGCTTGTCCTTCAAGACCCGTTGATTCAAGACGCGGAACTGGTCGCAGAAGACCGGTGGCGCGAACCCCTGGCCCCATACCTGCGCGCCCATCAGGTCGATGAAATCGGTGGTGAAATACGCGTGCTCGAGCGAGCCGTCGGTATCGATCACGCGTTCGAGCTGATGTTGCGTCAGCCATTCGCGCCCGACCGCTTCGAAGGCCACGGCAAAGGCATCGAATGCCTCGGCGCGGATCGTCAGGCCGGCCGCCATTGCGTGGCCGCCGAACTTGTCGATCAGGCTGGGCGCATGCTTGGACACGAGGTCGAGCGCATCGCGCAGGTGAAAACCGGGAATCGACCGGCCCGATCCCTTGATCCAGCCATCGCTGCCGGGGGCAAAGGTGATCGTCGGCCGATAGAACTTGTCTTTCAGGCGCGAGGCGACGATGCCGATCACGCCCTGATGCCAGCCGGCGTCGAACACCGACAGGGTGGCGCTGTTGGCCGGGCTGAAGTCTTCGAGCAAGGCCATCGCGGTGTCCTGCATGCCGGCTTCAATCTCGCGCCGTTCGCGGTTGATGCCGTCGAGTTCCTGGGCGATCGCCCAGGCACGGCCTTCGTCGTCGGTGGTCAGGCATTCGATGCCGAGCGCCATGTTGGCCAGGCGCCCGGCGGCGTTCAGGCGCGGGCCGAGCGCAAAGCCCAGGTCGAACGGCGTGGCGGTGCGGGGCTCGCGGCCGGCGGCGCGAAACAGCGCCGCCACGCCGGGCTGCATGCGACCGGAGCGCATGCGCTTCAAGCCTTGCGCCACCAGGATGCGGTTGTTGGCGTCGAGCTTGACCACGTCGGCCACCGTGCCGAGTGCGACCAGGTCGAGCAGGGCGTCGAGCTTGGGCTGGGTCTGGGCGTCGAAGATACCGCGCCGGCGCATTTCGGCGCGCAGCGCCAGCAGCACGTAGAACATCACGCCCACGCCAGCCAGGTTCTTGCTCGGAAAACCGCAATACGGCTGGTTCGGATTGACGATGACGGCCGCTGCCGGCAGTGTATCGGCTGGCAGATGATGGTCGGTGACCACGACTTCGATGCCGCGCCGGTTGGCCTCGGCGACGCCGTCGATGCTGGCGATGCCGTTGTCGACGGTGATGATGACCTGCGGATCTTTTTCCGTCACCGCCAGGGCCACGATTTCCGGCGTCAATCCATAACCGTATTCGAATCGGTTCGGTACGATGAAGTCGACCACTGCCCCCAGCGCGCGCAGGCCGCGCAGCCCGACCGCGCAGGCAGTCGCGCCATCGCAATCGTAGTCGGCGACGATTACCAGGCGCTTGCGCTGCGCAATCGCATCGGCCAGGAACACGGCTGCGCGATCGATGTGCAACAGGCCGGCCGGTGGAATCAGGCCGGTCAGTTCGCTGTTCAGATCCTGCACATCGACCAGGCCCCGCGCGGCGTACAGGCGCGCGAGAACCGGATGGATGCCGCTCTGGCGCAAGCGTTCGGCATCGCGAAACGGAAACGGGCGGGTGGCGATACGGGTCATGGCAGCAAGCGCGCGAGCGCCGGTTTCGCCCAGAACTTGCGCAATGAATTGCGGGTCGCCGCGTACTGCTGCAGGCGGTTCCCATCGCTGATCACCAGCACGATACGGTCGAGCCGGCCATCGGCGAGCGCCGCGAGCAGCGGTGCGAACCAGCGGGTTTCCAGGTCGTGCCAGGATTCCAGCCAGCGGCCCCAGTCGCCCGCCAGGGCCGGCTCGATCAATGCGTCGAGCATCAGCATCGACTGCGGGGCAGCCTGGGCAAGCACCGCATCGGCGACCGGCTCCGGGGCCGCGGTGCGGGCAAATTCCGCGAAGCCGGCCAGCCAGCCCGAAAAGCCAAGCAGGGCGTCAATCGCCGGCGGGACGACGGAACCTGGCGCTGCCGGAATTTCGACGCCGCCCCACAGCCACAGGGAATTGACCGGCAGCGCACGCCGCTCTTCGCGGGCGTCGTTGACTGGATGGCCATACCAACCCATTTGCACTTCGTTCTGCAATTTACGCCAGGCGCGGGCGGAATCGCCTTGCGGCATCCAGATATCGATGTTGCGCCCACAGGTGGCGTCCGGTGTCGCGGTCTGCAGGTCGTGATGCCGGTCGGCCCGTACGAACCAGTAATTGGCGCTGCCGAAATGAAGGGTCAGGTCGGCTTCGGCAAATGCGCTTTGGGCGGAAGTAAAAAGGCTGCGGGCATCGGACTCGCTCAATCCGAGCTGCCGCGGATCGGTCAGCACCAGGTGGTCGCGTGCGACATGCAGGTGCACCGGTTGCACCACGAACCAGTGGCCCGCCTCGGGCGTGCCACCCAGATTGCGCCACAAGCCTGCAGCGACCGGCGGACTGCCGCCGCGTTGCAATGCCGCTTCCAGCCCGAAACGTCGGGCCAGCCAGGCTTCATGCGGCAAGGCGCGGGCAAACTCGTCATGCGCCACGGTTGGTGTTGCTGTACCGGCGGTATTTACCGACGCACGGGCCAGCAGGGTGGCGACGGCAGGCAATGTCATGTTGCGTAGCAGGTCGGGCGCCAGCTCCGCCGGTGGTAGCCCGAATGGGACCAGAATCTCGATTTCGCTCATGATCCGATTGTATGGCAATGTATGGCAAGATGCGGGCTGCATCGGGGCATCGGCCTGAAATCAGGCTCTCGATGCCGCGATTTACCGGGTGCATCTGGTTGGGCTTGTTGGTTTTCCCCTTGTCGGCGGTTTTTTTCGCAGCGGCAGTATTTTTTTAAATTCATGAAAAATTTTCCCTTCGAATGGCTGGTCGGCGTGCGTTACACGCGCGCCGGCAAACGCAGCGGTCGCAACAGTTTCATTTCCTTCATCTCGCTCATTTCCATGGCCGGCATTGCCCTGGGTGTGGCCGCGCTGATCGTGGTCCTGTCGGTGATGAACGGCTTTCAGAAAGACGTACGCGACCGCATGTTGTCGGTGCTCTCGCATATCGAAGTCTTCGACGCCGGCGGCGCGCTGCCGAACTGGGAGCTGACCGCCAAGGAAGCGTTGCTCGACAAGGAAGTCCGCGGTACCGCGCCGTATGTCGCCGCGCAGGCCATGATGACGCGCGACGACACGGTGCGCGGCGTGATCATCCGGGGCGTGCTGCCGGAGCGCGAGCCGCAGGTGTCGGATGTGGCGTCGCAGGTCAAGGAAGGCAAGTTCGGCGATCTGCGCTCCGGCGAATTCAATATCGTCCTCGGCGGCGAGCTGGCGCGCGGCATGCACGTCGGTCTCGGTGAAAAGGTCACCATGATCGCCCCGCAGGGTCAGGTGACACCGGCCGGCGTGATTCCGAGGCTCAAGCAGTTCACCGTGGTCGGCATCTTCGAGGCAGGCCATTTCGAATACGATTCCACGCTGGCGTTCATCCACATCGACGATGCCATGAAGATGTTCAAGCTGGCCGCACCCTCGGGTTTGCGCCTGAAGATTGCCGACATGCAGCGCGCACCGCAAGTGGCGACCGACCTGTCGCGCCTGTTGACCGGCGACGTACTGATCCGCGACTGGTCGAAACAGAACCGCAACTGGTTCGCAGCGGTACAGACCGAAAAACGCATGATGTTCATCATCCTGACGCTGATCATCGCCGTGGCCGCCTTCAACCTGGTTTCGACGCTGGTCATGACGGTCACCGACAAACAGGCCGATATCGCGATCCTGCGCACCCTGGGCGCATCGCCGGGATCGATCATGAAGATCTTCATGATCCAGGGCGCGCTGGTGGGCTTGCTCGGTACGGCGATCGGCGTGACGCTCGGCGTCGTGGTCGCGCTGAACGTGGACGTGATCGTACCGTTCATCGAACATCTGCTCGGCGTGCAATTCCTGCCGCGCGACATTTATCTGATTAGCGCCTTGCCGTCCGATCTGCGCTGGCCGGATGTCGGTACCATCGGTGCGGTGGCGGTGGTGCTGGCGTTTTTTGCAACCCTGTATCCAAGCTGGTGGGCAGCGCGGGTAAAACCGGCGGAGGCCCTGCGCTATGAGTGACCAATCCAGCCAGAGCGTGTTGTCGTGTGAAGGCCTTGGCAAAACCTTTACTCAAGGTAAATATTCGGTCAACGTACTGGCCGGTATCGATTTCAGCGTCGTCAAGGGCGAACGGGTCGCCATCGTCGGCGCCTCCGGTTCCGGCAAATCGACTCTGCTGCATCTGCTGGGCGGGCTCGATACGCCAAGCACCGGTAGCGTCACGCTGCTGGGACGCGACTTTGCCGGCATGTCCGAAAAAGCCCGCGGCGATCTGCGCAACAGTTCGCTCGGCTTCGTCTATCAGTTCCATCACTTGCTGCCGGAATTTACTGCCCTCGACAATGTCGCCATGCCTTTGATGATCCGGCGCATGAAGCGTTCGCAGGCGCAGGAAGCGGCGGCGGCGATCCTGGAGCGGGTCGGATTGGCCAACCGGATCACGCACACGCCAGGCGAACTCTCGGGTGGCGAACGCCAGCGCGTCGCCCTGGCGCGAGCGCTGGTCACCCAACCGGCCTGCGTGCTGGCCGACGAGCCGACCGGCAATCTCGATCGCGGCACCGCCCACAAGACCTTCGACCTGATGCTGGAACTGTCGCGCACCCTGGGCACCGCGTTCGTGATCGTCACCCATGACGTCGAGCTGGCGCGGCATTGCGACCGCATCCTGCGCCTGTCCGAGCACGGCTTGCTGCCGTATCAAGACCCGGTTGTTGCGATAGATTAAGGTTGCGGTTTTACGCGGGGCAATGTGGCGGGATTACGCATACACTAGCTGCCCATGTGGATCGATACCCATTGCCATCTGGATGCTGCCGAGTTCGGTGACGAGAGTCCCGCCATTGCCGCGCGCGCCTTGCAGGAGCAGGTCGCCTGGATCGTGATCCCGGCCGTCGCCGTCGGCAATTTTCAGATCGTCGGTCAACTTGCCAACAGTCAGCCGAACTGCACCTACGCGCTCGGCATCCACCCCATGTACGTACCGCAGGCCGATCCGGCGGATCTGGTGACGCTGCGGGCAGCGGTGGCCACTGCGATGGCCGATCCGCGTTTCGTGGCCATCGGCGAGATCGGCCTGGATTTCTTCATTCCCGAATTGACGACCGCGCCGATGCGCGAAAAGCAGGAGCACTTCTATGTCGAGCAATTGAAGATTGCGCGCGACTTCGATCTGCCGGTGCTGTTGCACGTACGCCGCTCGCAGGACACGCTTCTCAAGTACCTGCGCCGCATCAAGGTGCGCGGCGGTATTGCCCATGCCTTCAATGGCAGTTTCCAGCAGGCGCAGGCCTTCATCGATCTGGGCTTCAAGCTGGGATTGGGCGGCGCCATGACCTTCACCCGGGCGCTGCAGATCCGGCGTCTGGCGACGAACTTGCCGCTCGACGCGCTGGTACTGGAGACGGATGCGCCCGATATTGCTCCGACCTGGGTGCACCCAGGGCGCAACAGTCCGGAACAATTGCCGGGCATCGGTGCCGTGCTGGCTGACTTGCGCTCGATGCCGGTTGCCGACCTGGCACGGGCAACCAGCGACAATGCGGCTCAGGCCTTGCCGCGCCTGGCTGCATTGCGCTGATTTTCAATGCGTAGCGCGATCATCGGCTTCGTCGCCGGTGTCGGATTGCTGCAGATTCAAGCCAACTTGCTGCATTCCGCCTGGCTGGCGCTGGCGGTCGGCATCGCTACGGTCCTGTTCTGGATCGCCCGGCGGCCACGGCTGCGCGGCGCGCTCGGGTCCTTGTTTCACGCTGCCGCCGGTACTCTGCTCGGCTTCACCTGGGCCGCGCTGATTGCCCACGCTTATCTTGCAGAAGGATTGCCGGCCGATCTGGAAGGCGAAGATCTGCTGATCGTCGGCGTGGTGGAAAGCCTGCCGAACCGGTTCGAGCAAGGCGTGCGCTTCAACTTCCATATCGAAACCGCGCTCCATGCCGGCAAACTGGTCGCGGTGCCACCCCATGTCGCGCTAGGCTGGTATGCCGGCATGCGCGGCGAACCGGTCGAGGTCGGCGCGGTACGACCGGGACAGCGCTGGCAACTCTCGGTTCGCTTGCAACGCCCCCATGGCACCGCCAACGAAAACGGCTTCGACTATGAAGTCTGGCTGCTCGAGCAAAATCTGCGCGCCACCGGCCAGGTGCGCACCACTGCCGAGGCAGCACCGCTGAACCTGTTGCGCGATGAATTCGTGCCCGGTTTCGGTACGATCGTCGAGCGTGCGCGCGGCCATTTGCGCGACAAGATCCTGGCCGCGCTGCCGGGCGAGCCCTATGCTGGCGTTCTGGTGGCGCTGGTGATCGGCGATCAACGCGCCGTCGCGCAATCCGACTGGACCATCTTCAATCGCACCGGCATCGGCCACCTGGTGTC
>JAYUWF010000395.1:0-3178 GCA_043753685.1 Herminiimonas sp. | reverse complement strand
ACGCTCAAGGTGGTCGAGCCGCCGAAGCGCTCGGCCGGCATCAAGGTCCCGGACGTCGCGACACTGGTCAACAAACTGAAAACCGAAGCCAAGGTCATCTAACAATCAACCGGGCGAGCCGACGGCTCCCCTGACAACAGAGGAAACATCATGGCCGCACTCGTCGTCGCCGAACACGATAATGCTTCACTCAAGGGCAGCACCCTCAACACCATCACTGCCGCAATCGCCTGCGGCGGTGAAGTGCACGTACTGGTGGCCGGCCACAACTGCGGCGCGGCGGCCACCGCTGCTGCCCAGGCAGCTGGCGTGTCCAAGGTGCTGGTAGTCGACGGCGCGCCGTTCGGCGACGGCCTGGCGGAAAACATCGCAGCCCAGGTGCTGTTGCTGGCCCCGGCCTATTCGCACATCCTGGCGCCGGCCACCGCCTACGGCAAGAACATCCTGCCACGCGTGGCTGCCAAGCTCGATGTTGGCCAGATTTCCGAAATCACCAAGGTCGATTCGCCGGATACCTTCGAGCGGCCAATTTACGCCGGCAACGCGATTGCCACGGTGCAGTCGAGCGATGCGATCAAGGTCATCACGGTGCGCACCACCGGGTTCGATGCAGCTGCTGGCGGCGGTTCGGCCGCGATCGAAAACATTACTGCGGTAGCCGATTCCGGCCAGTCGAGTTTCATTTCACGCGAGCTGGCGAAATCGGATCGCCCGGAACTGACGGCTGCCAAGATCATCGTCTCCGGCGGACGCGGCATGGGCTCCGGCGACAACTTCAAGATCCTCGAGCCACTGGCCGACAAGCTCGGCGCGGCCATGGGCGCGTCGCGCGCCGCGGTCGATGCCGGCTACGTGCCGAACGACTGGCAGGTCGGTCAGACCGGCAAGATCGTCGCACCTTCGCTGTATATCGCGGTCGGCATTTCCGGTGCGATCCAGCATCTGGCCGGGATGAAGGACTCGAAGACGATCGTCGCCATCAACAAGGATCCGGAGGCGCCGATCTTTTCGGTAGCCGATTACGGCCTGGTCGGCGATCTGTTCGACATCGTGCCGCAGCTGGTGACCGAGCTTAACTGACATCGCAACTGACAGCATGGTTGACGGCGTGACCGGGTCTTCACCTGCGTTGTGCCAGCATGGTCCGGGCATCGGTACGGCGCGCAATCGCTGACCGATGCCATTTTTTTTACAAGTCAAACAGCACCACCGGAGATCGAAATGACGTATCGCGCACCCCTGAAAGACATGCTCTTCGTGATGAACGACCTGGCCGGCCTGGCGGCGGTCAATGCGCTTCCCGGATGCGAGGATGCGACACCCGAGACGGTCGAGGCGGTACTCGAAGAAAACGCAAAATTTTGCAGCGAAGTGGTAGCGCCCTTGAACTGGCCGGGCGATCAGCAACCGAGCTTCTGGCGCGAAGGCACGGTCACCACCACCAAGGGCTTCAAGGAAGCCTTCAAGGCCTTCGGCGATGCCGGCTGGCAGGGTGTGCAGCATCCGGCCGAATTCGGTGGCCAGGGGTTGCCCAAGCTGGTGGCCACACCTTGCATCGAAATGCTCAATTCCGCCAATCTGTCGTTCGCGTTGTGCCCGTTGCTCACCGATGGCGCGATCGAAGCCCTGATGACGGCCGGCACCGAAGAGCAGAAGAACACCTATCTCGCCAATCTAATTTCCGGCAAGTGGACCGGCACCATGAACCTGACCGAGCCGCAGGCCGGCTCCGACCTGGCGATGGTGCGCTCGCGCGCGGTGCCGCAGGGCGACGGCACGTTCAAGGTGTCGGGTACCAAGATCTACATCACCTACGGCGAGCACGACATGGCCGAGAACATCATTCACCTGGTGCTCGCCCGTACCCCGGATGCGCCGGAAGGCGTCAAGGGTATTTCACTGTTCCTGGTGCCGAAATTCCTGGTCAACGCCGATGGCAGCCTGGGTGCACGCAATGACGTGCATTGCGTGTCGATCGAACACAAGCTCGGCATCAAGGCCAGCCCGACCGCCGTACTGCAGTTCGGTGACCACGGCGGCGCCATCGGCACCCTGGTCGGCGCCGAGAACCGCGGCCTGGAATACATGTTCATCATGATGAATGCGGCGCGCTTTGCCGTCGGCATGCAGGGTGTCGGCATCGCCGAGCGGGCGTATCAAAAAGCCGTCGGCTATGCAAAGGACAGGGTGCAGTCGCGCGACCTGGCTGGCTCCCCAGGTCCGGTGACGATCATTCATCAGCCCGACGTGCGGCGCATGCTGATGTCGATGCGGTCCCAGACCGAGGCGGCGCGGGCGCTGGCGTATGTCACGGCGGCGGCCTTTGATGCTGCCCACCATGCCGCCGACCCGGCAACCCGGCAGTCGAACCAGGCGTTCTATGAATACATGGTCCCGGTGGTCAAGGGCTGGTCGACCGAGATGTCGATCGAGGTGGCCTCGACCGGCGTGCAGATCCACGGCGGCATGGGCTTCATCGAGGAAACCGGCGCGGCGCAGTACTATCGCGACGCCCGGATCCTGACGATCTACGAAGGCACCACCGCGATCCAGGCCAACGATCTGGTCGGGCGCAAGACGGTGCGCGATGGCGGCGCCGTCGCCCGCGGGATCATCGCCCAGGTACGCGCCACCGAAGCGGCGCTGGCCGGTCACAACGGCGGCGATCTGGCGGCGATTCGGAACCAGCTGGTGCTGGGTGCAACTGCGCTGGAAGAGGTGGTGCATTACGTTGCCACCAACATGAAGACCGACATCAAAGGTGTGTTTGCCGGCAGCGTCCTGTACCTGAAGCTGGCCGGTATCGTACTCGGCGGCTGGCAAATGGCGCGCGCCGCACTGGCGGCCGAGCAGCACTTGAAAGACGGCGATGGGGATGCCGATTTTTACCGCGCAAAGATTGCCACCGCGCGTTTTTTTGCCGACCATATCCTTTCGCAGGCCGGTGGATTGCGCCAGGCAATCGTCGAGGGCAGTTCAGGCGTCATGGCGCTGTCGGAACAACAGTTCTAGGAAATTGTTCGATTCGCGCCTCGAGGCAGCCGGATGGCTGCCTTTTTTTCGTCTCGAACTTCTTCGTCTCGATTTTTTGTCTTCAGCCGCGCTGACCGGCGCATGTGGGCGGCGATACGCTTCCGTGATTTGATCTACACTGAAATCGGGACCTTGCACGATTTGC
>JAYUWF010000394.1:0-9672 GCA_043753685.1 Herminiimonas sp. | reverse complement strand
GGCTGGCCTCCCTGCGGTCCTTGACGCAGTTGCATTCGCTTAATTTGTCGCAGTGCGAAAACATTACCGATGCAGGGCTGGCCCACTTGCGTTCCTTGACGCAGTTGCAGACGCTCAATCTGTCGGAGTGCGAAAACATCACCGATGCCGGACTCGCTCCTCTGCAGGATTTGACGAAGTTGCAGTCGCTGGATATCTCGTGGTGCGAAAGCCTGACCGGTTCCGGGCTCGCCCATCTGCGCACTTTGACGCAGTTGCGGTCGCTGAATGTGAGGTCGTGCAAAAGTATCACCGATGCCGGCCTATCCACGGTGCGGGAATTCGCGCAGTTGCAGTCGCTGGATTTGTCTGGGTGCCAGAAGATCACCGACGCCGGGCTTGCCTCGTTGGAGGGCTTGACCGAGTTGCGTTCGCTGGATGTGAGCGGGTGCAAGAACACCACCGATGCCGGGCTCGCCTTATTGAAGGGTCTAATGCAGTTGCAGACATTGAATTTGTCGGGCTGCCCGAACATCACCGATGTCGGTCTCGTTCCACTGCGCGCCTTGACGCAGCTGCAGTCGCTGCATTTGATGGGGTGCGGGAACCTCACTGACGCGGGCCTCGCACATCTGAGCACCTTGACGCAGTTGAAATCGCTGGATTTGACCTGGTGCTACGACATCACCGACGCCGGGATCGCCCGCCTGAACGATGGGCTCGGCAACTGCAATGTCATCCGTTGAGGCAGCGTTGCAATCATCAGACTGAGTCATTGCAATTTATCAATTTATCAATTTATTAATTGTACAATTGCAATTTGCTTGAGCGGGTAGCGCTGCTTTGGCTGACCTTCCATGTCGCCCCTTTTTTTAAACAACGATGTCCCATCGCTGGCTGGCGAATCTCCGTAACGACCTCATCAGCGGGGCGGTTTCCGCTTCGGTCGCCATTCCGCTGGCTCTGGGGTATGGCATGTTCGCCTTCGTTGCGCTGGGCGAAGCCTATTTTGTCAATGGCCTGGTTGCCGGCTTGATCAGCGCGACCGTGGTGGGTCTGGTCGCGGTCCTGCTGCAGGACCGCAGCCGGGCGATCTATGCGCCGCGCGTGGTGACCACGTTCTTTGTCGGTGCCTTGTTACGCAGCATGGTCAATTCGAATGCGGCGATTTTCCAGAGTGGCGATGTCGAACTGGCCGTCACCATCCTGCTGCTGGTGATTCTGCTGGCCGGTGCATTCCAATTGCTGTTCGGCTGGATACGGCTGGGCAGCCTGCTCAAGCACACTCCGTATCCCGTCCTGGCGGGTTTTCAGAACGCGGCGGCGATCTTGCTGTTTCTGGTTCAGATCGGCAACGTGCTCGGCTTTGCCAAATCCTCTCCGGTCACCCAGTTGCTGGCCAACCTGCCAGGGACAAAACCGGCATCGCTATTGGTCGGCGTCACGACCTTTGGCGTCATGTGGTACGCCAAGCGCATGTTGCCGAAAGTACCGCCGGTCATCACGGGGCTGGCAGCCGGAACGCTCTGCTATTACCTTCTGGCGTGGTTGGCCGGCCCACAGTACCTCGGGGCACTGATCGGACGCGGCCAGTTCTTCAGTTTCGGCATGCTTGCGCTGCCCGAGTTCTTTCGCCTGGCGCACCATACTCAGTTCGTCGAGATCGTCCCAATGGTCCTGACGAGCGCCCTGGCGCTGGCCTTCATCGCTTCGCTGGACGCGCTGCTGTGCGCCCGCATCCTGGAAGGCGGAACCAGTGGCAAGTCCGACAGCGACCGGCAACTCATGCGTCTGGGCTTGGGTAACATGCTGGCGGCCAGCGCCGGCGGCATCACGGCCGGCCTGAATCTGGGACCGAGCCTGATCAATCGCGCCTACGGCGCGCGCACGCCGCTGTCGGTATTGGTCAACGCGAGCATCGTCATGCTGACGATCCTGCTGGCCCTGCCGTTGCTGGCGTACCTGCCGCGCGCCGTGCTGTCGGGCGTGATCATGGTCATCGCGATCCAGCACATCGATGCCACCACGATACCGCTGATCCGGCGTCTGCTCACCGGCAAGTTCAAGGACCGCCGCGCCATGGCGCTCGACCTGGCCGTCAGCGTGACCGTCACCGTCCTGGCGATTTCGGTCAATATCGTGACGGCGGTGTTCGTCGGCATCTTCGTGGCGATGACCTTGTTCTTGCTGCGAATTAGCCAATCCGTGGTGCGCTCGTCGTACACCTGCGAGACCATGCGCTCGCGCAAACGGCGCAATCCGATCGACGAAGCGCTGTTACGCGAACAGGCCGGGCAGGTACATTTGCTCACGCTCGAGGGTGCGATTTTTTTCGGTTCTGCCGAACGGCTCTACGAATGCATCGACGCCATCGTCGAGAAGGGCGGGCGTTGCGTCATTGCCGACATGCGCCACGTCTCCGATATCGACCATACCGGCGCCCGGCTGATGCAGGAGATTTACCTGAAGCTGCTCGGGCTGCAGATACCGCTGCTGCTGAGCCACATTCACCCGCGCTCGCAGGGTTACCTGATGCTGGCGGATGTCGGCCTGATGGCGGCGATCGAGCCTGCGCAGGTATTCACCGATACCGATCGCGCGCTGGAATGGGCCGAGAACTTCCTGATTCGTGCCGCACGCGTCGGTCCAGCGGAGGAGCAAATCGTGCTGGCCGAATTGCCGCTGATGGCCGGCCTGAACGCAGCGCAGGTCGGGCAAGCACGGGCTGCGCTGACCAAGCGCCGATTTCCTGCCGGCGCCGTCATCTTCAGGCAGGGCGAACAGGCCCATGAAATGTTCATCATCCTGCGCGGCAGCGCCAGCGTCTATGCGGCCGACAGCACCGGCGGCGCCACGCGACTGGTCACCTTCGGTTCCGGCATGGTCTTCGGCGAAGTCGCGATCTTCGATGGCCAACCGCGCTCGGCCACGGTGATTGCAGACAATGACCTGCACTGCTACGTGCTGGCCGAAAGCGCCTTCGAGTCGCTCAAGGTCGACTCACCCTCCGTTGCGATCCAGTTGCTGATGAACCTGGCCCTGCAATTTGCCACCAACCTACGCAACAGCAATCGCATGGTATTCGAACTCAATCGGTAGCGGTTGCGGCCGGCAAAGCGCTGTTGACCTTGCCGGCGTGGCGGGACTGTCGCCTGAATCCTGCCGTGTAGCGGACCTCGGCATACGCCCGATGAAACAGGCACTATAATTCGGGCCGACATGTCCGAACCCGAATCGCCGCAAAAATTGCCGCAAGCCCCAGCAGAGCCACCCTCGGCCGATCAGCCTCGTCCGCAGGCACCCGCACGTGGAAATGGTGCGGGCGCCGATCGTTCGACACCGCCGGAGCCGCCCCGGCAGCGTCAACAGCAGCCACAGCCGCAACAGGCCCGTCAAGCCCGGCATGGGCAACCAGGCCAGCAAGGTGCGCAGGCGTCACGCCCGCCGCGCCAGGCGCCGGAGCCGCCAATGCGCAACCCCTTGCCCGCCATCGTCTTCCCGGAAGAACTTCCGGTCTCGACCCGGCGCGACGATATCGCCGCCGCCCTGGCCGTCAACCAGGTCATCATCGTCTGCGGCGAGACCGGCTCCGGCAAGACCACCCAGCTGCCGAAGATTTGCCTGGAGCTGGGGCGCGGCACCACCGGCCTGATCGGCCACACCCAGCCGCGCCGCATCGCGGCATCGTCGACCGCCAAGCGGATCGCGCAGGAGCTTGGCTCGCCGCTGGGCGAACATGTCGGCTTCAAGGTGCGCTTCACCGATACGCTGACCCGTGGCGCCTGGATCAAGCTGATGACCGACGGCATACTGCTGGCCGAAACCCAGACCGATCCGCTCCTCAAGCAGTACGACACCATCATCATCGACGAGGCGCACGAGCGCAGCCTGAACATCGATTTCCTGCTCGGCTATCTGAAGCAGTTGCTGCCGCGCCGGCCGGATCTGAAGGTCATCATCACCTCGGCCACGATCGACGCCGATCGCTTCGCGCGCCATTTCGGTAAGGAGATCAAGGGCGAACTGAAGCCTGCGCCAGTGATCGAGGTATCCGGCCGCATGTACCCGGTCGAGATCCGCTACCGGCCGGTCGACGCCTACGATGCGAATGCAGCGCAGCCCGGCAAGCCCGGTCAGCCCGGTCCGGCAGGCGACGGTACCAAGCCGAGCCCACGGGCGCAGCAGGCGCAACGTGATCGTGGCCAGCGCGACCTGATGGAAGCGGTCACCGATGCCGTGGACGAACTGTGCCGGGTCGGTAGTGGCGACGTGCTGGTATTTTTGCCCGGCGAGCGCGAGATTCGCGACACCGCCGAAGCGTTGCGCAAGCATCATCCGCCGCACGTGGAAATTCTGCCGCTGTTCGCGCGGCTGTCGGCGCAGGAACAGGAACGGGTCTTCAAGTCGTCGAATGCGCGGCGTATCGTACTGGCAACGAATGTGGCGGAGACCTCGCTGACGGTGCCCGGCATCCGCTACGTGGTCGATGCCGGTACCGCGCGCGTGAAGCGCTACAGCTACCGCAACAAGGTCGAGCAACTGCAGATCGAGTCGATCGCGCAGTCGGCTGCCAACCAGCGCGCCGGGCGTTGCGGCCGGGTCGCGGCGGGTGTCTGCATCCGTCTGTATGAAGAGCAGGATTACCTGCTGCGGCCGAAATTCACCGAGCCGGAAATCCTGCGTTCATCGCTGGCTGCCGTCATCCTGCGCATGAAGTCGCTGCACCTGGCCGATGTCGAGACATTCCCCTTCATCGAGCCGCCGCCGGGCCGGGCGATCGCCGATGGCTATCAACTGCTGCAGGAACTGGGTGCGGTCGACGACGAAAATCGACTGACGGCGACGGGCCGCCAGCTGGCAAAACTGCCGCTCGATCCGCGCGTGGGCCGCATGATCCTTGCCGCGCTCGACAACGTTTGCCTGTCGGAGATGCTGATCATCGCCGCCGCGCTGTCGGTGCAGGATCCGCGCGACCGGCCGCTGGAAGCGCAGGCTGCCGCCGACCTGGCGCATAAAAAATTCGCCGATGACAAATCTGAATTCCTCGCTTACCTGAAGATCTGGTCCTGGTTCGAAGACGCCGTCGCGCACAAGAAATCGAACAAGCTCCTGATGGAAAATTGCCGCGCAAATTTCCTGTCGCAATTGCGCCTGCGCGAATGGCGCGACGTCCACTCGCAATTGTTGACCATCGTGCGCGAGCAGGGATGGCGCTTGAACGAAGCGCCGGCGACTTATCAGAATCTGCACACGGCGCTGTTGACTGGATTACTGGGCAACATAGGCTTCAAGGCCGACGACGATGCCCATTACTTGGGTGCGCGCGGCATCAAGTTCCATATCTGGCCGGGTTCGCACCTGGCCAAGAAAGCCGGCAAATGGGTCATGGCGGCCGAACTGGTGGATACCACCCGCCTGTATGCCCGGACCATCGCCCAGATCCAACCGGAATGGCTGGAAAAGGTCGGCGGTCATCTACTGAAAAAATCTTTCGGCGAGCCGCGCTGGGAAAAGACCACCGCGCAGGTTTCTGCCTTCGAGCGCGCCACGTTGTACGGTCTGGTGGTCTACAGCCAGCGGCGCATCGACTTCGGCAAGATCGACCCTGCCGCCGCACGTGAAATCTTCATTCGCGACGCACTGGTGGGTGGTGAATTCAACACCCGCGCCGCATTCTTCGCGCACAACCAGAAGCTGATCCGCGAAATCGAAAACCTGGAACACAAGTCGCGCCGCCTGGACGTATTGGTCGACGATGAATTGATCGCAGCGTTCTACGACCAGGTACTGCCGGCCCACATCCACAACGGCATCGCCTTCGAAAAATGGATCAAGGATGCGGCAGCCAAGGATCCGAAAATCCTGTACCTGAATCGCGACGACCTGATGCGGCACGAAGCCGCCGGCGTGACCACCGATCTGTTCCCGAAGGTGGTGCGCATGGCCGGTATCGAGATGGGCATGACCTATCATTTCGAGCCGGGTGCGCCGCGCGACGGCGTGACGCTGGCGCTGCCGCTGTTTGCCCTGAACCAGGTATCGGCCGACCGCTGCGAGTGGCTGGTGCCCGGCATGCTGAAGGAAAAAGTGCACCTGTTGCTGAAATCGCTGCCGCAGAAATTGCGCCGCAACTGCGTGCCGCTGCCCGATTACGCCGCCGGGTTTTGCGAACGCATCCACGCGCGCAACGCCTTCGGTCATGGCAACCTGCTCGACGCGATCATTGCCGACATCCGCGAACAGACGTCGGTGACGGTGCGCACCACCGATTTCAAGTCCGAGACGCTGCCGGCGCATCATGCGATGAATTTTAAGATCATCGACGAACATGGCCGGCAGCTCGAGATGGGCCGCAATCTGGCGACGCTGCAGGCGCAGTTCGGTGGCCAGGCGCGTGAAAGTTTCCAGCGGCTGGCGGAACACACCGCGATTGCCGAGGTGGCGCCTGCCATTGCCGCGCCGGTGGCGGGCCAGACACTTCGGGCTGGAGCTAAGGCGCAAGCGCAACATGCCGGCAAGCCAGGTTCGGCTGCGGCGCCACCGGCTGCGCCCACCGCCTCGGGCAAGTATCAGAACCTGACCAGCTGGAGCTTCGGCGAATTGCCGGAGCTGCTGGAAATCCAGCAGGGCCGGCAAACGCTGATCGGCTTTCCGGCGCTGGTCGACAAGGGCACGCACTGCGACCTGGAAGTATTCGACGATCCGACCGAGGCCGCGCGGATTCACCATGCCGGTTTGCGGCGCCTGCTGGCATTGCAGCTGAAGGAACAGCTGAAGTATTTGGAAAAGAACATACCGGGTTTGCAGCAGATGGGCATGCAGTTCATGCCGCTCGGCTCGCAGGAAGAGCTGCGCGATCAGGTCATCGCCGCCGGCCTGGAGCGTGCCTGCATGCAGTCGCCGCTGCCGCGCACGGCTGCCGAATTCGATGCCCGCAAGGAGCAGGGCAAATCGCGACTGGGTTTGCTGGTCAACGAAATCGCCCGGATGGCGGCGCAGATCCTCGCCGAATTCCACGGCATGCCGCGCAAGCTGCAGACCGCCAAGGGCCATCCGCAGACGGTCGCCGACATCGAAAATCAGTTAAAGGCATTGATGGGCAAGCGCTTCATAGCCGATACCGATTACCAGAACCTGACGCACTATCCGCGCTACCTGAAGGCGATCGGCGTGCGGCTGGAAAAATTACGCACCGATCCAACGCGTGATCCGAAGTTGATGGCTGAATTCGCCCAGGTCGCCACACCGTTCCAGCGCGCCCAGGCCGAGCGCCAGGGTGCGCGCAATGTCGACCCGAAGATGCAGGAAATGCGCTGGCTGCTGGAAGAACTGCGGGTGTCGCTCTTCGCCCAGGAATTGCGTACGCCGATGCCGGTGTCGGTCAAGCGCTTGCAGAAGGTGTGGGAAAGCATGCAACGCTGATAAACTCGGCGCTCTGAGCGACTATCAGCGGCAACGCTACCAAATGGACAGCATCGATCTGGAAGTACTGAAGCAGTGCCGGCAATGGGTTGCGGACGGGCTGCGCTGCCAGTTGGTGACCGTGATCCGCACCTGGGGTTCCAGTCCCCGCCCCGAGGGCGCTACCTTGTCCATTTGCGAAGATGGCAGGGTGGTCGGATCGGTCTCCGGCGGCTGCATCGAGGATGACTTGATCGCCCGCGTGCGCGCCGAGGGCATTACCCGCGCCTTGCCGGAAATCGTCACCTATGGCATCACCGCCGACGAAGCGCATCGCTTCGGATTGCCCTGCGGCGGCACCATCGAACTGGCGATCGAGCCGCTGTCGCCGCACAGCCGTATCGATGAATTGCTGGCACGGCTGGAACGCCACGAACTGGTGGCGCGCGAACTCGACCTTGGCAGCGGCGCGGTGCGGCTCTCGGGTGCGACCGGCAACATGGCATTGCGCTTGCATGCCGGCGTGCTGACCACCATTCACGGTCCGCGCTGGCGTTTGCTGATCATCGGCGCCGGACAGTTGTCGCGCTTTCTGGCGCAAATCGCGCTGGGCATGGACTATCACGTGACCGTCTGCGACCCGCGCGAGGAATATCGCGCCGGCTGGCAGGTCGAGGGCGTCTCGGTGGTGCACGCGATGCCGGACGACCTGGTGCAGGAAATGCGGCTCGACAGCCGCAGCGCGGTAGTGGCCGTGACCCATGATCCGAAACTGGACGACCTGGCGCTGATGGAGGCGCTCAAGTCCGAGGCGTTCTATGTCGGCGCGATCGGTTCCCGCCTGAACAACCAGAAGCGCCGCGAGCGTCTGCTGCAGTTCGATGTGAGCGCCGATCAGCTGGCAAAACTGCATGGCCCGATCGGTTTGTACATCGGCAGCAAGACGCCCGCCGAAATTGCGATTTCAATCCTGGCTGAAATGACAGCAATCAAAAACGGCATCGTGCTGGATGAGTCGGTGCGGGTCGGCGGCGCCAAGCGGGCGGCGGAGTCCGGCGCCGCCGAGGTCGACCTCGAGTAGGACGTGGGACAACGCAGGCCTACAGAATTTTGGCCGACAGCATGCTTGCAACGTCACAAGGCAGGGGCGGCGCATGGTACTGTCGTGCCACATCCACCCTCGCGGAGAAACCAATGAACGCCATCAAGATGCTCGGCATCGCCCTCATCATCGCCGGCGCGCTCGGCCTGATGTACGGCGGCTTCAGCTATACCAAGGACACCACGGCACTGAAAGTCGGTCCGATCGAATTGTCGGTCAAGGAAAAGAAAACGGTCAATATTCCCTTGTGGGCTGGTATTGCGGCCATCGTGGCCGGTGGCCTGTTGCTTGGAATGGGTGGACGCAAGGGCTGAAGTTTTCTGGTCTGCGTGGCAAATCCGGATGCAGGCGCCGGCCGGGGAAACCGTCGCTCGATTGCTTTTCACGTAAAATCCGTGGCTGCCGCCGGGCGGCTTGCATCGCAATATCAGCCCGGTCCGATTTCCCTCACCGCACCAGAACAACATGACCATCAAATCCGACAAGTGGATCCGCCGCATGGCGCAGGAAACCGGCATGATCGAGCCGTTCGAGCCGGGCCAGGTACGCACCGCCAACGGTCAAAAAATTGTCTCCTATGGCACTTCATCGTATGGCTACGATATCCGTTGCGCCGATGAATTCAAGATTTTTACCAACATCAATTCGACGATCGTCGACCCGAAGAATTTCGACGAGAAATCGTTCGTCGATCTGAAGGCGGATGTCTGCATCATTCCGCCGAACTCGTTTGCCCTGGCGCGGACGATGGAATATTTTCGGATACCGCGTAGTGTGCTGACTATTTGCCTGGGGAAATCGACGTATGCACGTTGCGGAATTATTGTAAATGTGACACCTTTCGAACCGGAATGGGAAGGCTACGTGACGCTGGAGTTTTCGAATACGACGCCGCTGCCCGCGAAGATCTATGCGGGTGAAGGGTGTGCACAGGTGCTGTTTTTCGAAAGTGATGAGATTTGCGAGACGTCGTACAAGGATCGGGGTGGGAAGTACCAGGGGCAGACTGGGGTGACGTTGCCTAAAGCTTGATGGAGAAGCGAAGGCGTGCAACGGCTCGAATGTTTGACTAGGCACTCCGTGGTCCGCTTTTAGGGTCAGAGTAAATTTTCGCGGTGAGACTTTGCGAAAAAAACTCTGACCCTAAAAGCTGCTTGCGGCGGTACACGATCTCAGTGGTATGTTTTTGC
>JAYUWF010000393.1:0-3199 GCA_043753685.1 Herminiimonas sp. | reverse complement strand
GCTCGACCGACGCCGGCTGTCCGTTCTGTGTGCGATCGAATGCCCGGTTCGACACGCTGGCAAAATCCAAGGCTGGTCAGGCAACCTTTTTGCGCGTGATGTGGCACCCCTACCAGCAAGCCTTCGACGATCCCGTTGCGGTGCAGTACAACCTGGTTGGCCTGCCGGCATTCATCGCCTTTAACGGTGCGACCGTCGCCCGCCGGGCCGACGGCGACATGTCGGCGGTACAACTCAGTAACAAACTGATGGCGCACTGAGCGCTGGCAGGCGGGCCGGAAATTTGTTGTGTTCGGCTACTCAAACCGTCGCAATCGGTGTCACCGGCGAGCCGACCGCGCCTGGCAGCCGCAACGGCGGCGCCGTCAGCATGAACCGGTTGCGCCCATGCCCATGCAGCCATTCGGCCAACGCCTTCAGATACCAGAGCTCGCCGAGCGGCACGCCCAGCTTGAACAGACAGTGATGATGCAGCGGCAGGATCGATTTCTTGCCTTCGATCGCCACCGCCGGATAGGCCTCGACGGCATAGTTGTCGGCGCACAGCGCACTGATGCCGCTATCGGTCAGCCATTGCAACAAGCGCGCATCGCGGCCATTCAAAACGGAACAGGCGTCGTGCAGTACGCCCGCATCCGGCTTGCCGTCCATCTCGACGATCAACTCGGCAAACCCTGTGCGCAGAACCAGCATGTCGCCCGGCTCGACGGTGACGCCATCGGCCTTCATCACCGATTGCAATGCATCCAGCCCGACCAGCTGACGCGTTTTGCCGAAGCGGCGATACAGGTCGACCAGAACGCCCCTGCCCTGCATGCCGTGCGCGGCCATGTTCTCGATGCCGAGCGACGTGGCGAACGATGGATGCGGACCGCCGCTGCTGCAATCGTGGACGTCGGCTTCGTCGTCGTAATCGACTGGCCCGCTGACGTCCGTGCCGGCGCGAAAGCCGTTGTAGTACACCATGTGCGGCACACCGTTGCCATCGACATCGAACCGCGCGCCGACGTGCGCCAGCGAATCCCACTGCGTCGAATACTGCAATGAAATCAGCACCTGGTCGTCCGAAATGACATCGACGCTGTCGCCATCCACCCGTGACATCGGAAAATTCATCATCGGCAAACCATCGCGATACGTCGGCTGCAATTGCGGCGGATGACGCCGTGGATTAAGCAGATTGCCGCCCGGCAGATCGAGCGGGAGCGACAGACAGAAGCTGGTGCCGTCGATGATTTCCGCGGCGCCTTTGAGAATCTGTTCGCGCGCGATCAGGTTCACGCGACCGAGTTGGTCATCGGGACCGAAGTCGCCCCAGGTTGATCCTGCAGGTCGGTTTTGCCAGCGCATCGTGTTGTCCTTTTATTTTATCGAATGGGACCATGTCGGTGCTCGACACTGTCCACACTGCCAAACTGCATCGCGCTGGCCGCGCCGACCAGGGCCACCAGCGTATCGGTGATCAGCGCCGTCGGTATCGCTTTCAGATAAGGCTGGAAGCGACCCTTGGCTTCGAAGCATTGGCGAAAGCGCGAGGCGAAGAAGTACTCGGCCATCCTCGGCACGATGCCGCCGCCGATGTACAAGCCGCCGCGTGCGCCGAGCGTCAGTGCGACATTGCCGGCAAAACCCCCAAGCATCGCGCAAAACACATCCAGGGTTTTTTCGCAGGCAGAACCGGCAGTGGCCAGGCCTTGCTCGACGATCTGTTCGGCCGTCAGCGTACTCACCGCGGCCCCGGTCACTTCGCACACGGCAGCATGCAGGGTCGGCAAGCCGATACCCGAGAGCAGGCGCTCCGCCGAGACATGCGCTTTCTGGCGCCGCACGCACGCCAGCAATGCACTCTCGAAATCGTCGCAGGCAGCCAGCGTGACGTGCCCGCCTTCGCCCGGCAGTGCGATCCAGCCGGCAGTGGTACGGACAACGCCGGCCACGCCCAGGCCGGTGCCGGGACCGACCACGGCCAGCGTACCGCCGGCATGCGGCGTTGGGCCGTTGCTGCGGATCTGTTCCGGCTTCAGATGCGGCAGGGACAGTGCCAAGGCTTCGAAGTCATTCAACATGCGCAGCGATTGCAACCCCAGCGCCACCTGCACCGCGTCGGTAGAAAAATCCCAATGGCTGTTGGTGAAGGCGATCCGGTCGCCAGCCACCGGTGTCGCCACGGCAAAGGCAGCGTGGCGCGGCAGCCGGAATCCGTTTCCAAGTTCGCCTTCGAGCTGCTGCAAATACGACTGCGCCGCTTCCGCCGGTCCGGCATGAGCGGCGACCGGCAGGCGCTTGACGTGGCCAATACCGGTTGCAGCAGAGTCGATCCAGCCGAAGCGCGCATTGCTGCCGCCGATGTCGGCGACCAGGCGGGGATAGGTCGCGTCGCCAGCCATGCTCAAAAGACCGTCGCCCCAGGAGCCGGCGTGAAATGCCGCAGGAAATCAAGGAATACCTGCGCCGACAGTTCGGCATCGTCGGCCGTCATGGTCTCCAGCGGATTGTGGCTGATGCCGCCGTTGCCACAACGCGTGAACAGCATCGCCACATCCGTCACGCGCGCCAGCATCATCGCATCATGACCGGCGCCGGAGGGCAATTCGAACGGCGGCACACCACTGCGGGCAACGGCTGCGGCGACCTGTTGCATCAACCACGGTGCGCAGGGCGCGGCCGGCGCCTTCATCAATTCACGGATCGTGAACTCGACCTGGCGGCGCGCGCAGATCGCTTCGATCTCGCCCAGGATGTCGGCCACCGCTGCATCGCGCGGCGCATCCTCTGCGTCGCGGATGTCGAGCGAGAGCTGGCAGGCGCCGGGAATCACGTTGACCGAACCGTTCGGCACCTGCAGCTGGCCGACCGTGCCGACCAGACTGCTGCCGTCGGCGCAGCGTTTTTCGACTGCCAGGATGATTTCGGCAGCGGCAGCGGCCGCATCGCGCCGCATCGACATCGGCGTGGTGCCGGCATGGCTCGCCGTGCCGATCAGGTCGATCATGTAGCGGCAACTGCCGGCGATCGACGTCACCACCCCGAGGGGCAAGCCGCGCTTCAACAGCACCGGTCCCTGTTCGATGTGCACTTCGACGAAACCCAGCAAGCTGGCCGGATCACGCCCGATCGCAGCAATGGCCCGTGGATCATGGTCCGCCGCGAGCAAAGCCTGGCGCATGGTCACGCCATCGACATCGGTGTGCTCAAGACT
>JAYUWF010000392.1:0-3200 GCA_043753685.1 Herminiimonas sp. | reverse complement strand
CACCAGGCGTTGGCCAACAAACTTGCCAGCACCGATCTCAGCGCCAATACGCCGGACGATGGCAGTGGCTTCGGCAATGTCGATATCAAGACGCAGTTCAATGTCAATCTGGGCAACAACGATTGCCTGGCGGGTTCACCGTTCTACCTGGGCCTGGATGGCAAGGCGGGGACCAAGGTCAATTTCGTCGAAACCCTTTTGCATGAGCTGGGCCATGGACTGGGTTTTTCGGTTTTGTCCGTCAATACCTCGACCGGTAATCGCATCAGTGCCGACGGCTCGGTGTTTTCGCCGACGGGCTTGCCGGGTGTGTGGGAGGCGTTTATGTACGATAACTCCACCAACAAGACCTGGCTGGCAATGACTGCCACGGAGCGCAAGGTATCGGCAGTCAATCCTCTGAAACTGGCGTGGACCGGCGTCAATGCGGTCGGCAGCGCAAGCCTCCTTGCCAAGACGCCAGTGCTTCAGACAGCCTCGCCTGCGGCAGGCGGATCGGGTCTGTACGCCTACTTCGCAGCGGCCTTCGGTCCCGCCATCATCACGCCCAGTGCATTCGGCACATTGGCCAACGTCGCCTACCAGCCGGGTGAAAGCGGCCCCGGCTGCGATGCCTTGAACGCCGCAAACCTGGCAGCCGTGGCGGGCAAGGTCGCCATCGTCGGCCGAGGCGCCTGCAGCTTCGTCATCAAGGTAAAGAACGCGCAAAACGCAGGAGCGATCGGTGTGATCCTGGCCAACAGCGATGCAGCGATCACGACGCCGGGCGGCGCCGATCCGACCATCACGATTCCCTCCGCGCTGGTCTCGAAGTCGGATGGCGAAGCGTTGAAAGCAGCCGTTGCGACCGCCGTGCGGTATGCTCGCGCCGCAGCCCCGGCATCGTGATGGGGTCATGGAGCGTGGATCCGGCCCGGATCGCGGGTGCCGATGCGCAAGGCCGACCCCTGCTGTACACGCCGGCAACGCTGGCGCCCGGTTCGTCCGTCTCGCATTGGGATGTCAGTGCCACACCCAACCTGCTGATGGAGCCCAACATCAATTCCGACCTCGGCTTGATCCTGGTGGCGCCGAAGGACCTCACCGTACCGTTATTGAAGGACATCGGCTGGTAATTACTGGTCGTCAGAACGCATGGCACGGTCCCTTGGCGCCGTGCCATTTTTTTTGTGAACATGCCTTGGCATGTATGGCGTCCGGACGGCGGCTGCAGGTTACAGGCAAGTTGCAGGCATTGAGTTCAGCGAAATTCTAAATTATAATCATTCTCATTAAGATTCCGGCAAGCGTTCTGAAACACCTTTCGATCCTGCCGGAATTCTTCCTTTTTCTCGCAAGCCATTCTGGTCGCTGCTGTCCCGCAGCCGCGATCGAGTCAGCGCCTGCAGTTTTCCAGATGGTCACGAGAATGATCTTGAAGTCACATTGGTCCGCGGCCGCAATCGGCTTTTTGCGCAGGATGCCTGTCGTCGCAGTCAGCGTATGCCTGTTGCTGTCCGCCTGTGGCGGCGGTGGCGGCAGCCCTGCGCCCAGTACGCCTGTTGCCGTCAGCCCGCCCGCGGTGGCTCCCCCCCAGCAGGCAGCGTCCCTCGACATCGTTGCCGTCGGCAAGCTGATCTTCCGCGATACCAGCCTGTCCGCGTCCGGCCGCCTGGCATGCGCCAGCTGCCACAATCCGGACAACGCCCACGCCCAATCGAACAGCCTGGCCGCGCAACTCGGCGGTGCCGACATGACGAGCCAGGGCTCGCGCGCCGCGCCTTCGCTGCGCTACATGAACCTGACGCCGCGTTTTTCGATTGCCGCCGACGGCACGCCGAGTGGCGGCTTCAATCGCGATGGGCGCGCCCAGACCCTGGCCGAGCAAGCCCAGCGACCGCTGCTGGCCGCCCATGAAATGGCCAACGCCGACGCGGCGGCTGTGATCGCCAAGCTGCGCGGCGCCGCCTACGCCGAACAATTCCGTGCGCTGTTCGGGGCCGCGATTTTCGACGATCCGGCAGCCGCCTTCGAACGGGTCCAACTGGCGTTGCAGCAGTACCAGAAAAACGATCCCGACTTCCATCCTTTCGACTCGAAATACGACCAATTCATCGCCGGCAAGGCGAGCCTGAGCGATGGCGAACTGCGCGGCCTGGCGCTGTTCAACAATCCGAACAAGGGCAACTGTGCCGCCTGCCATCCGAGCGCCAAGGCGGCCGATGGCAGCCCGCCGTTGTTTACCGACTTCAGTTTCGACAACCTGGGCGTGCCGCGCAATCCGGCGCTGGCGGCCAACCGCGATCCGGCGTACTACGACCTCGGACTGTGCGCACCGGACCGCACAGATCTCGCCCAGCGACGCGACCTGTGCGGCGCATTCAAGGTGCCGACGCTGCGCAACGTCGCCACCCGCAAGGTGTTTTTTCACAATGGCGGCTTCACCAGCCTGCGCGACGTGGTGGCGTTCTATGTGCGGCGCGACACCAATCCGGAAGAGTGGTACCCGCGCGCCGCCGATGGCACGATCCTGAAGTTCGACGACCTGCCGGCCGAACTGCGGCGCAACGTGAACATCGCCGAAGGTCCGTACAACCGACTGCCGGGCCAGGCGCCGGCCCTGTCGAGCAGCGAAATCGACGATGTCGTGCGCTTCCTCGGCACCTTGACCGATGGCTACCGAGCACCCTGAAGACCGACCGAAACCCATTCGAACCTTAAGGAAAAATACGCCTCCATGAAAACCTCGACCAAACGATCCGCCGCTGCCATGCGCATCCTGCCGGCGCTGTTGCTGGCAACGGCAACCGGCGTGCCGGCTGCCGCCATCGCCAGCGAAGCCGACCTGATGAAACGCCTCGATCAGCTGGCTGCCGAAGTGCAGCAACTCAAAGCCGAGCTGGCCGCGACGCGCCAGAAGACGGACGCCGTCGAACAGCGGCAGCAAACCGTGGCAGCAACCCCTGCAGCCGCGCCTGTGGCTGTCGCGCCGGCTCCGGCACCAGTCGCCATGGCGGCCACTGCGCCACCGAGCGCACCGGCCACCGTCATCGGCGGCTATGGCGAAGTCAACTACAACTGGCCGACCAAGAACGCCCGCACTGCCCAAGCCGACGTGCGGCGCGTCGTGCTGGGCATCTCGCACCGCTTCGACGAAAAGACCAAGCTGGTCACCGAATTCGAATGGGAGCATGCCGTGACCTCGGCCGGCGACCGCGGCG